>NZ_JBFRFR010000101.1:0-24583 GCF_052114925.1 Bradyrhizobium sp. 2TAF36
CCTGCGAGGACGAGGTCGGGGTGACTGCGCTGCAACCTCTGTGCCTGCAGCACGCGCCTAATAGATGACGAGGTCGGGGTGACTGCGCTGCAACCTCTGTGCCTGCAGCACGCGCCTAATAGATAGCAGCTCCCGATCTTCGGACTACCATCGTGAGGCGGCTATGAACGTCGACCTCGTAGACAAGAGCGAGCCTCGCAGGCTGTCAGTAACGAGCTGAACCCTTGTGCCAGCAACCGCAATCAGACAAGGTTGCACATGCGCTTTGCGGACTAACACTTGTTGAAGTCCGTTAGCTTCCGCATGTAGTAGCCCTGCCTCTCAACGGCGAGCTTAATGTCCTCGCTGACGCTCGCCACTATTTTCTTTTTACGCCATCTGCCTGACGCGTCAGGAAGAGGAATTGGCAGACCATTGCGCACAACCAGCAGATCACGCTTGGTGTTCAGATACACATCGAACATTCTAAGGCCCCCCAGCCTATCGACAGAATATCGCGTGGAGCACAAAGGGCAAGCAGCTCCGCCCAGCCAAGACGGACAGGCAAGCCGCTACAGATTGCAGTGGATGGCGTGCCGCCTACCGGCTGTGGGCGATCAAGCGGCGGGGCAAGTGATGCCTTAAACGTCGAGGCGTGACTGCTCTTAGGGACAGCGTCTCCCGCTCTGTATCGCCTAGTTGCAGTTCCAATTTGATGTCCCGCTAAAGGCGGGCTTCGTGATCGCATTCGCTACGCGGACCTACGCCGACCACTTACTTAGCCAAATCAAGGACTGATTGCCACCATCGCCCGCTGGTCGCCGGTTGCGGCTGCGGCATCATCGGCAGCGGGCGCGCGCCCCGACGATGCTCGCAGCACGGCATAGGCCGGGCTCCTCACGCGATCCGCCATCATGGCCTTCTTCCGGGTGCTGAAGCCGCGAGTTCTGCCACCAGCGCCAGCGCAGTCAACGCGCATGCGGGATCGCGTTGCTGGCGCTCACATCACCGTTTTGAGCGCCAAGCTGGTCGAACGCTCACGCCGCAAGTAGCGCGACCGCGATGACGACCATCGCGATGTGCCTGAACAACGATACGTTCGGCGAGCGGCTTAGGCTGAATGTCGAAGAGAACTTCCATAATGCTTGAAGAAGTTATCAAGCTTCACTGGTTCGCCGGTATGTCGCCAGAACAGTTTTTTACCAAGGCTGGCCGCCACTGCGAGGCGGTGGTGGCCGCCGATTAGAGTATGGTCATCGGATGCTGTGGCGATGATCTCGCCGTCTTCGTCCACGATGATCATGTGCTGCCTCCAATCCAGCGCGCGGTCAGCGCCGCCGCGATGGTGTGCAATCCATCAACCTCGTGCCGGACCCGGCGTTCCAATCCATGAAGATCACGGCTTCCGTACTCATGCGCCAGATGGCGCACGGCCATTTGTGTACGATCCGTACAAATAAATTCGGGAATGCGCGATTGCAAATACGCTTGAACCGGGTGGCCGCGCGGTCCCGGCGCGTTGGGGCGCTCTCGGTAGTACCTTGGCGGCCGTTGCGGAGGGACGACCATCGTTCGACGGTCTCCGCGAGCCTACCGATCACATGGCATGGCAGCGACACGATGGCAGCCATCAGCGATGGGTGTTCGCTTCAGCGCAACTCCATGATGACTGGACCCCGCCCGTTGATGTGGATCAATGTTGGCGGTTTGCCAATACGCATTGTGAGAGAGCTCATCTCGTCAGTGGGACTGAGATAAGCCGTAATGCATCAATGCGGGCCAAGGGCTTTCCAAACGAAGAAAGCGAACCTGACTGGTTTGGTCACCACCGAATAGCGATGATCAGAAACGGACTATACGTTTATAGATCGAAAGCGCGGGACGGTGTCGATGGTGGCGCTGACGGCGTCATGATATTGCGCGATGGGGCGATGCTCGGTGGCACCGACTTCTTTTACTTTGTCGGCACCTACACCTGCTCCAACGGGAAATGGAAAGGTGAATTTACCAATGACGAACACACCCCAGCCCCGATAATGCGACCGATGGCGCGAAAGGGAACAGTTGGCATCGGATTTAACGGCACCTATTGCGACAATGCTGCCCAAATTGATCTCACGGCACTTGTTGGCAACCGAAGTCTCCAATACTCGGCGACTTTTGAGTTGCTCGTGGCGGTCTGATTGGGAACTACCAATTCAGGCGTTCAATCGCGCCCATAAAGTTCCGATGACATTGCTGGCACGAAGCGGACGGGCTGAAGCCACGCCCCGGTTGATTTAGATCAACAGCCAGTCCCTCGACGTTGAGGGACATGCTCACGAGGCAGCAAACAAACCGGGAGCTTGAAGATGAGTGAAAGTTCGGAGCCGAAACTGATCTGTCGTCGCAGCACGCTCGCTTTCCTTGGATACGCGGCTGTGTTTGCGCTAGTGGCCTCGCCCGCGATTTTGGCGGTGTCAGAGGCGGAAGCTCAGACCGCCGCCCCGGTCACGCCCGCGACGCCGCCCGCAGACGCGCCGATGTCTGGGACAGAGCGCCGTCAGGAGCGGCGAAGCGGGCGAACACAACGCCGCCAGGAACGCCGCACCGCTCGCACAGAGCGGCGTCAAGACCGGCGCACAGGACGCGACGAGCGACGGGACGCGCGCCACGGCACCCCGACCACCACAACCACCACCGAGCAAAAAAAGTAGTCGGTTCATTCGGGTCAACCACGGCAACCGGGCCGCCTCAGCGCGAGCCCGGGAAGGCCCCACAGCGCGCCGCCAGTGCCGGGCCACAGGACACCGGGCAAGCCACGCCAAGCGCACAGGCGGCCATCCGGCGCGTGTGCGGGGCTGCCTGACCGAAGAGCAGCGGACGCGCGATCCACCCCGAACCACCAACAATCGGTGGCCATCCTGCTTGACTTCGTGGACCCACAGCGGGCCGGACGGTGGCCGCTCCACCTTCGACGGCAGGCACGATTCGATGAAGCCAGGCGAGGCCATCGTGGTCATTCATTCTATATCGATCTCAAGGAAAGGATTTTGAGTTGCGCTTGCACCGCGCGATCCTCTTTGTCGGTCCCGCGCATGACGATCTTGTGGGCATCGTCTGGCAGCGGACTTTGAAGTGCCTTCGCTCGTCCCACGGTGCGCGCATCCACACGTCCCGCTCTTCGTCGGTGAGCAGGATCACGGGCATGGCCTTCGGATAAATCGGCCCGACCACCGCGTTCGGTGATGTTGTGAGAAAACCATAGACCTGATGCGGCCCCGGCACCGGCTTGGACTTCGTGCCGCGCTCACCGTCGACCGTCGTCCAGATACGACGATGACGCAAACGGCTAGCGCTTACGCCGGTAACTTTTCGTCGCCGCCGAGGACGGGAAGGCCGACCGCAAAAGTAAGGAAGCCCCTGAGCTGAAATCTAACCGCGGCCAGTTTTCCCGTCCGTGTTCTCGACCGGGCCAGTTCGGCCAGAGCCCAAATCGTCCCAGGGCGCGGCCCGTGGCATCGGCCCTTCGCGTGGCAGGAGCGCAACAGCCACCAGGAAAGATGAACTGCACCCGCGATCGCCACAATTGCGGCGGTTCAAGTCACGATTGTGATAGTTCTCGTTCGCAACTGCGCTGGCTGTGGGGCTGGAGGTTGATGTGCGGCGTGATCGACCGTGGTCCATCGGAGCCCGCCGCCGCGCGACTTCACCGGCACGCGCCAGCTGCAAGTTTGTCTCATCCATATTGCTGGCGGCAATCGCGCTTTTCACGGCATCTCCGGTGTCGACACACGCCCAGACCAACTGGACCGGGGCGTTCTCCAATGGCTGGTTTAACCCTCTAAATTGGAGCGCCGGTGTTCCGAACACGGCGACCAGCGCAAACATTGACACGGTGACCCCAAATTCGACGGAGGTCAGGGGCGCGGGAGCAACAGCACTAAATCTTGCCGTCGGGCAAAACGGGACAGGAATGCTCGTCATCCGAAACAGTGGAACGTTGGCCGACATAGGCGGCTTTATTGGYAATTTGCCGGGTTCACAGGGTACGGCGACCGTTTCCGACGTCGGCTCCACATGGACGAACATTGGTAATCTCGTGGTTGGCGGATTGGGCACGGGCACGCTGACTATCCAAAACGGCGGCACGGTGAACAGTGGTGGCGGCGTCTCCATCGGATTGGCTGCCGGCTCGACCGGGACGGTGACGGTAACAGGCGCTGGCTCCAGTTTGAACATCGGTCCCGGCGGCGGGTTCAATATCGGGAGTTTTGGCACGGGGACGCTCACGATCACAAACGGTGGAATGGTTGTCAACAACACCGCCTTCACCGCCAACATCGGCAATGGTGCAGGCTCGCTGGGTATGGTGAGGGTGGCCGGCGCGAGATCGGCCTGGACCAACAGTTCGGGGGTGAACATTGGCAATTTGGGCACCGGCACGCTCACGATCGCGGAGGGCGGCGTCGTTACCGCGCCTACTGTTGCGATCGCGGCGAACGCCGGTGCGACTGGAACGCTCAACATCGGCGCGGGCGCGAGCGCCCCAGCGGCTGCGCCCGGCACGCTCAACACCCCGAGCGTCGCATTTGGCACTGTCGCCGGCGCGATCAACTTCAATCACACGTCCGCCGACTACCTGTTTGCACCAGCAATCAGCGGCACCGGCACCGTGAATGTGTTCGCCGGCACCACCATGCTCATCGCCGCCAACAGCTATTTCGGCGCGACGAACGTCAACGCGGGCACGTTACGAGCAGGCGCGGCGAACACGTTCAGCCCAAATTCGGCAGTGGCGGTGGCGCCCGCCGGAACGCTCGATCTCGATGGCTTCAACCAAACCGTACTCAGCCTCGCCAACCGCGGTCTGGTGAACATGGGCACGGGCACTGCCCCGGGCACGATCTTGACGACGAACGGCTACATCGGGATTGGCGGAACGATCGCGATGAACACGTTTCTCGGCGCTGACGGTTCGCGGTCGGACAGGCTCGTCATCAATGGCGGCAGCGCGATCGGCAATTCCTTCTTGCGCATCACCAATGCCGGCGGCCCCGGCGCCGAGACGGTGGCGAATGGCATCCAGGTAGTACAGGCGATCAACGGCGGCACGACAGCACCCGGCGCCTTTACGCTCGCTGGCGGCGAGTTGCGCGCCGGCGCGTTCGACTATCGCCTCTTCCGTGGCGGTCTCAGTGGCAGCAATCCTGAGGACTGGTTCCTCCGCTCGAGCTTCATCGTCGGACCGATCGATCCGTCGATACCGCTCGTGCCGATCGGGCCGTCGCTGCCAACCGATCCGCCGCCGCAGCCGCTGCCGCCGGGCCTCTTCCCGATCATCGGGCCAGAGATCGCGACCTATGGCGTGGTCCACCCGATCGCCCGGCAATTGGGGATGACGACGCTCGGTACCTTGCACGAGCGCACCGGCGATACTTCGCTAAACGCAATTCCGGGGACGCCATGCGTAATCGACGGCGACAGGCGGGACGGGATCTGGCGCAAGGCGCCGGTGAAAGCGCCAACCGATTGCCTGAATACCGGCTGGGGGCCATCGATCTGGGGCCGGGTCCTCGGCCAACAGATCGACAACCATTACAGGGCGTTCGCCGATCCGCGCGCCTCCGGCCAGGTACTGGGCTTTCAGAGCGGTATCGATCTGTGGCGCGGCGAATGGATACCGGGCCATCGCGATGCAGTGGGCATTTATGTCGGATATGCCAATGCCAATGTCGACGTGAACGGTCTCGTCACCAACGAGGCGGCGACCAACTATGTGCTTCGCCACACCGGCGGCCTCAATCTCGATGCCTGGTCGGGCGCGGCCTATTGGACGCATTACGGCCCGGGCGACTGGTACGTCGACGCGGTAGCGCAGGCGACGCACTATGAGGGCTCCGCATCCACTCAGTTCGCCAGGCTTGGGACCACCGGCTTCGGCTTCCTCTCATCGCTGGAGACGGGCTATCCGATCCATCTGCCGGTGTTGGGACCGGGCTTCGTGCTGGAGCCGCAGGCGCAGGTCGTCTGGCAACATGTGTCGTTCGACGACGCCAATGACGGCCTGGGTGCGGTCGCGCTGGGCACGACGTCAGGCGCCAGCGGGCGAATTGGCCTACGCGGCAAATGGACCATCGTCAGCGACAGCGGGCAGGTGTGGCAGCCTTATGTGCGCGCCAATCTGTGGCGTGACTGGGGAGCGCGGGCGACGACGACTTTTTCCGGCGTCGATCTGGTGCCGCTGCTGGAACAGGCAACGCGCCTGCAACTGGGGGGGGGCCTGAGCGTGAACGTGAACACCAATGTCAGCGTCTATGCCAACGCCGACTACCAGTTCTCCGTCGGCGGTACCGACGGAGGCAGACGCGACGGCGTCCGAGGAGCCGCTGGTATGCGATATGCGTGGTGAAGGTTGTTGCGGCTGAACTCTCGCGCGACATCAGATGATGACCTGGCTCAAGTCGAAGAACCCGGCCAGCGCGGCGGTGCGCCGGGGAGCGTGAGGAGGAGTGGCGTTAAGCCTTCATCCTGTCGTCAAAAAGGAAAACAGGAGGTAGGCGAAGTAGGCGACTAGACCGAAACAAATGCCAGTCGCGATTGCTTCGATGATGGACGCCTGTCTCGGGTCAAGTGTCATGTGCCATCGTTGGCGGCAGTCGCGCGGCGGCGTTGATCTTGATCAAGCCGCCTTCTCGGTCGCTGGAGCGGTTCCCAGGTGCGGGAGCGGGAAGTGTGGATGCGCGCGCCGTGGGATGAGGTCAAGGCGTTGCAGCGGCCATTGCCGGGTGATGCGCTCAGGATCGTCGTGCGCGGGGTCGACAAAGAGGACCGCGCTGCGGCGTGATGCGCGCAACCAATTGCGGGCTCGGCTGTTCCACAGGCCCGGCGATCACGCCGCTCATTGTACCAGAGAACAATGCTCTCCACACACGCTTTAGTTTATAATATGACGCTTAACATTCGGAGAAACCAGCCAATTGAACTGATGATTGTCCAATACTTGCGTGCCGTCCAATACCGACGCCCGCCAAAAAAACGGAGGCGTACCGTGAGAGGTGACGACTTAAAATCGAGGTCCACAGATGAACTGTGGGAGATCCATGAAGAGGTGGCTTTTCAGCTCACACAAAAACTAGAGGCGGAGAAAGCCAGGCTCGAGCAACGGCTACGTCAGCTTCAAGGAGCCGACAACATATCGGACCTTGGTCGGTCGCGACGTCCTTACCCTCCCGTTCCGCCGAAGTATCGAAATCCGGAGAACCCAATGCAGATTTGGTCCGGCCGTGGCAAGCAACCCCGATGGCTGGGGCCGCAAATTCAAGCTGGCAGACAGCTGGATGATTTCTTGATCGATCGGACCCGACGTCACTGAGCCAGGAGCGGCCCTAGGCGGCGCGGTTCGTGCTAAAAGTGGCGCGGAGCAGCCACCGACTGTCCCCGCGCCGCGCATCCACACCCAAGCCGTTGGCACGAGCCGAGAGGAAGCACGCGCATCTCGTTTATCGCCCACCACCGATGAGGTTGTAGCCAGCCTGCGACGGCGACGATGGTCCGTTGGGCGCGCGAGGTACGGTGAAAAGTGAGGCCGTCTGAAATGCAGATGGTTCATTCGAGGAAATTCGAGTTCATCGATGTTGATACTCTGACCGAGTGCACTGGACGCGAGATATTATTTCGAACTGAAACCGAATTCGTTCTTTACGTCACCGACGGAGGTTCAATCAGGTCGGCGCAAGAGCGGGCCACATTTTTGGAAGCGCGCGAGGCACTCCTCTGGCTGAACGAGAAGGAGCCAAGCTGCGGTTGGCCGTGGAATAGCGGAGGTTAGAGGTGTCTCCCGAACGTGATCCCGTTGCGGTCTCCGACCATGCTGGCCTCACGGATGCGGATTGGCTGGAAGTCAACACACTTCGCGCCGCCTATATCGCTGGCGGAAATCCCTCGCTCAGCAAAGCACTTGAGGATTTCTGCAAACGGAACGCGATTGCCTACATGCGAGTGCTGAACGCTATCTTACCCACCAGATCGAGAGGTCATCGAGGAGGATAGCCTGCTGAGGCGCGCGAGCCGCCTCAATAGGCGCTTTGCCGGTTAAGCAATTGGTCATCGGTGGCTGCCACCATCTTACAAACAGGCCGCCATTTTGCGGTGCGGCATTCAGAAAACGGCTTGAAATACGCCCGGTTGGCGATCTCTTGCGGGAGAGGCCAAATGTTTAAGGGTTTCACGGTGGCAGTTGTGGCACTAATTGGTAGCGCAACTGGATCAATACCTAACCAACGGCCGGTACACCGACGGGGCCATCGCCATGCTGCGGCAAATMAGGCACGCGTTTAATTTTTAGATACCGGCCAGGAACAACTTTGAGGCGCGCAATGGAAGGCATTTCATGGGCTGATCTCGACGCGGATGAGCAACGCGCCATTGCGATATTGGGAGCCGGACTTTCTATTGAGCTGTGTGCCCCCGTTGCGCTCCTCACCTTAAGACGTCTCGGTCTCGTAGTAGGATCGCATCTGACAGGAGCAGGGCACAATCTGCGGAGAGGCGCTGTTTTGAACGCGCTCGGGGCACGTGATTGCGTGCTGTAACTGGATATCCCCGAAACTTGGCTTGGTTTAAGGCGAGTGGGGTAATCATTGCCGCTGGTGAGGGCTGACAATGGCAGGCGCAATTGAGCTGATTGTGGACGGTTACTTGCCATGATTGCGCCATGTCGGAAGTGCTCTTTCGTATCGCAGTCATTGTGGTCGGCATACTGCCGGTGCTGCTGGTTGCCGTCGCGCTTCAGAGGCATCCATGATTTCCCTTCAGCGCCGCCCGAACTGTTCACTTGACCAGTGGGCTTTCCCGCATTTCAATCAATGCGCATCAAGTGGCGAACAAAATAGATTGAAATAAACAGTCGCAATGACCGGTCGCCGCAATTCTAACGCCGAGTCCGCCATTCAGTATTTGGTCTGGGCACTCGAAGTGATCGAAAAGACCGGCAACAGTAGAGCTGCAAAGCACGCGCGCAATGCTTTGGAGGCGTTGCGCGAAGCGACATCTCGATCAGTCGATCAGAACGACGAGCGCGCAAACTAGTTGCGGTCGGCATGCTGCCGGTGGTGCGGCTCGCTTTCCTGCTTTTCAGAATGTGATCCGCGTTTCATTTCATTGATCTGGATCAACCGGCACCGCTGCGGTCGAGCGGCTTCCTCAATCGAGGGGAGAGCGTCATGACCCGCCGTCGGTTCTGGATTTACCAATCGCGGGTCTGGATTACAGCCGCGCTTGGCGTCGCGCTGGTCGCATCCATGATGTGGTGAACCCGAATTGTAACCTCCGGAATAAAGCGTAAGATTCAAGTGATTTGCGAAATCGTGGAGGCATCGTGGCAGCGCCAGACCTCGTTTTCGAAATCACCAAAATTGGGCTTAGCGGGAATCTGACCTTTTGCGCCTGCGCCGAGATCAAAGCCGGCTAGCCGGCACGACATTCGTTGCGATGTGCAAAAACGAAAGGCGGACAAGCCCGTGTCAGTCCTGCCTGCTGTCCCTCGAATTGCAGAGCACGCCGCAAATCACGTAACCCATAGCGCCGCCGGTCCATAGGCCGAGCAAGAAGCCAAGGGCGAAATTGCTCATTGGTGGCCTGCGTGAGGTCGGCTCCAGCGCCGGGGCGCTGGGGGCTGGAATGGCGCCGGAGCCGCCTCGCTCCCCGCCGACGAAGAGAGCCATTGGAGGTGGGACATCCGTCGGCAGCAAGAATATCAAAGCTGCGACGCTCCGCCGTCCGGCGGCAAGGGCAATTTATGCCATTGTGCGTGCCGAAAACGGAAAGCCTATTGCCGCCAGCGGAATCACCGAAAGTGGTGTTAATCGGCAAAAACTCAACCCTAGTGTGCGTGCGAATCAGCCCTCACGGAGGCGCTCATGCTGTTCGACCGTATCTTGTCCACGCTTGTCGTCGCGGCCGGCCTGTTCTCGGGTGTCATGATCGGGATTATGTTTATTGCGCTCTAACGGCCGCGCGATCCATCACGGCCGCGCCGCGCTCGCCGTCCTGCGCGAGGCGGGTCCGATGACCGCCGCTCAGCTCGCCGATGTGATGGCGACTCGAGGTAATCGTTTCGCCTTGGGCAGCAACCGCGCAAATCTCGTCGCGGACGGCCTGCGGCGGCTCAGGCGTCTCGGCGAAAGCGTGCAGCTCGGCGCCGGGGTGTGGCATTGTGTGGAGGCGGCCCGCGTCGGAAATTCTTTAGTGCGGGGCCAGCACATCCTGCTTGCCGTCGACAGACTCGACGCCGAGATCATCGCCACATCGCCAGACGACGCGGCAATGGATGCTCGTTTGAAAACCACTGAATGAAAGCGCAAGGTTGCTGGCGGGTGTAGGTAACCAGGCCGCGCGGAGGCCGGCGCCCCGGTCGTGGAGGTTCTTCACAATGCAAGGATGCGCGCCGGGAAGCCCCTTGACGCAGTGGAGTGCGAGCCGATCAATTTCGACTCGCTTGAGGGCTCACTGCGCGGCGCATTTGCAGCACGACGCTCGATCATTTCAAGACCTCCCGTCACTTCAACATAGGTTTGCACCGAACCAATGAGTGCTGCCCTAACGCAGTGCAAGCAAAATTGGTAAATTCAGGCCGGAAGTTGTTCGCGGTCCAAGCGCGGCACAAACTGCATTGCGGCGTCCGATGATGTATCCGGCGAAAGAATTTACCAAGGCACGTAGGCCGCAACAAACACCGCAAGTGCTGCCACTGCAATTGCCCACGTTAACAGCGTCGGCAGGGATAACCCGTTCATCCGAGTTCTCTTCTCATAACCCCGCTATCGATCGCTGCAGTCGTAGGCYTGCAGCACGCGACACGGCCCCGGCGTAAAAGAACCGTGCGCGCCGGGGCCGGCGCGCTCCCCGGCGCTGGATTGACAAGGCTTCGGCGAAGCGCCCGCACCTAGCAGAGCATAATCACAACGTATGAAAAGTGCAGTTTGTGCCAAAAGCAGGTTCAGACCGGCGCTGCGCACGAAAGCACGAATAGAGAATTTTCTACGAGGAAAGGCCGCCAGGAGGATGCGTTACCAAACCCGCTGACGGTCCTTGCTGGTCGCCGTGCGAGCACGGCTGGTACACTAGCGCATCATCGATTCAAACCGAGGCGCGAACATAGTCGCGTGGCGGCTTTTTCATGGTTGTCCACCACCTGCCGGACTGCCTCTGCCCATTACGCGCTGCTTGTGTGGTGCGACTCTAAGCAGCGCGTGCCAAGGGTTGCTGGCTTTGGGTTTTCGATGACCGCGCGGCGGGGATTCGGACGTGCGTCCCGGTCGAGCGAAAGCCCGGCGGTCTGCCGGGCTTTTTTCCTATTAATGAGGAAAGACCTTTCGCTTCGCCACGTCCGCGCGAATCGCTTCGGCACCCGTTGTGAATTTTGCGTCGGATGATCCTTGGCATCGGGTTTGCTTCTGCGGATTGCAGAGGAACAGCTTGATGCCCGAATATCGAATCTATCAATTAAACAAGGACCGGGGCGTCATGGCGCCGCCGAAGGTTCATCGCTGCAGCAAGGACGCCACCGCGCTCGCAATCGCGCGCGATCTAGTTGATGAATATGAGATGGAGGTGTGGGAAGGTGGCAGGCGGGTCGGGTCYGTCTTACCGGGGCCCTCGAGGCGGGGCTAGCTATGGAACTGACTCACGAACGTCAGCGCGGATTGGATGCGGGCCGCCGCTGGGCGCGCGTTGCATCGTCGTATGAACGCGCGACGGTGATGAGCGGTTCGTATTACGACCTTTGCCGCATCATGCCGCCGGACGTCTCGAACCATTTCATCGCGGGCTTTCGCGAGGGGAGCTCCGCGCCCGGGACGGAGCGTGAGGGGCTCTCGACGAAGCCCAACGGTTTCGTGCGGCTTGAGCACGACGGGCGAACAGTGCATCGTATATGTGAGTCACGAACTAAAGGGCGTTCGGGCCATTAGTTTCGACGCTCCTGGCTCGGGCGGGCGGGGATGACGGACTTGTTCTATTGTCCCCGCTTTCGCGCGTGCCGCTCTCATCGATATGTCGCCGTGATGCGTGCGCTCGGCAAGCGCGTGGTTGGCGACATCATCGAGATCGGGCGTGGTGCCTGACCGATGCGAAGCGGATCACCGGGCACGGCAAGTGGCTGCCGTGGATCGATCGCGAGTTTGGTGGCAAGAAAGCACTGCTCTTCGGTGCATGCGCGTTCATGAGCTTGCGGGTAAATCCGCCAACTTGACGGATTTGAATCTGCCGGTCTCCGGCCTTTAAGCGCTTGCCGCGCCATCCTCGTCCCTCTGGAAAAGACGACACTAATATCGTGCCGCCATCTCCACACGAGCYGACATTTTGCAACTGTAAGAAAGCCGTCGAAGGTAATGTAGAAGTTTATCGGAAGAAGACCGAGCCCATCCGCATGGACTTGAGCGTGTGTCCGGCTAACGCCATATGCGACAATACGCAATTCTCGGCCTTCAAAGAACAACAGGCCATCTGTGGAAGGCTTGATCATGCGCCAATCCTCTGTCCGTGGCCCGCGCTGGCTTTGGCACTTCAAGGAACAGCATGTTTAATCGGCGCTGAGGATACCGCTCTCTAAACGTCGCTAATATCGAAAATACAATTCACGGTTAAACGCGCATATTAATTTAAAACGACCATGCCGCCGCGTCGCGCAGCGCCATCTCGCAGTCGAGCAGCGTCGCGGTTTCGTTCTCGGACATCACCGCCGTGATCGCCGCAGCCATTTTCGCCACGTCATATTGGCGATCGACGAGCAGCAACTACTGCTTTTGTCGAGGTGTCAGCGGCATCGTTTCCTCCTTGCGATCGTGCCCGACCAGGCGATGGACTCTGTCCGCTCGCGAACAAGCGCGCATCGGGACGCCGGTGCTGACGCCACGGGCAACTGGCAGCAAGAATTTCCATCAACGGCCTCGCGCCGCACGAACTGGTGTTGCCATGAACGATCTTACCTACAGATGCGACCCGAACTGCGCGACGTGCGCAGTGTCGTGAACCGCGTCGACCACAAAACCGCACGGCTCGACGCCGTCAACAACACCGCGATCCGCGATGGCTCGCTGGTTGTTCGCACGGCCGCTTGCGCACTGATCAGCCGCGTTTCGAAACGGTCGGTTGCGGCGGTCGCCGCGCAAACGTGGCCGTATGACCTCGAACTCCAAAGCCACGGTCGCACCGGCTCGCACCGACAAGGCTTGCTGACGCCGGCTGCATCCGTGCCTGGCGCTGTGCACCGACAGCGTCGACCAAGGCGATTGCCTGGCTCAGAGGACACCGGCGAAGGCCTCGCGCAGCCGAGAAAAAAACCCCGGCCTTGGGGTTTGGGTCAGGCCGGGGCTTGGAGGTTGTTAAGGCCAGGCCTCGGGCTGAGGCTCGAACCCGCATCGATTATCGATGACCTTGCGGCGCCTTTCAATTGCCCTTGTGCGCAGGCTTTCCCGCGCCATGCAAATCGCGACCTGATCCTCAATGAGGCAGATGCTCGGCGCTATCGGCGTCTGCACCGCCTGAGTGTCCTACCGGCTTTTTCCTAAGCGGGACCGCCGCGTTGTCGAGAGATAAAGAAAAGCCCCGGACGACGCCGGGGCTTAGGTTCGCTGGAGGAAATCAGTAACGCGCTGCGATCGGGGCGCCATAACCGCCGAAGCGGTAGTTGAAGCGCAGCGTGACCATGTCCACGTCCTGCGTGATCCGGTCGTTCACAAAGGCGGCAAGTCGCGGATCAGCGACCGTGAACGAATTATTCCGGTGCCCCATGAACAAATGGTCGTATTCGACACCCACCGACCAATTCGGGGTGAAGCCATACTCGTATCCAACACCAATGACACCACCCCAGCGGGTAGCGCTTTGCGCGGCGAGCTCGGTGCCGAAGGCATTATCGATGACGCTTAAGCGGTTGTCTGTCACCGCCGCGCCGCCCTTCACGTAGAACAGTGACGCATTCCAGGCGTAGCCGATCTGGCCGGTGAAGAGGCCGATGGCACTCGTTTTGGTGCGAGTGGAGAGCGAAGCATCGATCAGGCTGACGCGCTGGTTGCTGAGATCCGCCCAATCGCCCTGGGCTTCCAGGCCAAACACCCACTGGCTGGCCTGCCAGCGATAACCGAGCTGGCCGCCGATGACGCCACCGGACCGATCGCGGCAGCCGGAAGCTACGGCTACGCCGGCCGCGTCAAGGAAATCCACGCAGTTGTGGTTCTGCGCCCAGCCACCATTGCCGCCGATGTAGAAGCCGGTCCAGTCGTAGATCGGTGCCACGATCGGAGGCGGTGCCTTGGTGTACGGACGCGCCGCCAAGTCAGCCGCCGACGCCGGAGCGGACAATCCAACGGCCATCATCCCGACCGCAGCAACCAGAAATTTTTTCATACAAGTAATCTCCTCAGAAAGCAGTTCGATAGGGCGATAAGCCCCGCCCGACGAATCAACAGTAGTTYGTTCGCCCCGTGGTTGCTGTAGCCGGGCTGCAACACTCGCTTCGGATCACATCTTCAAATTGTTTATGTCCCTTAAGGACTTAGCGGAACCAAAAGCCCTCTGGCGTGCATAACCCTGATTGCCCGAGACGCGCAAAATCACTCAGTGCACTGGTGGGAGACCGCCGCCAGCCTTCATCGCCATCCACAGGGGTTCATAGGCATTCATAAATATTTTCGCGGCCGAACCGTCACCGGATCGCGACACAAATGTAAACACAACAACCACATGGCATTGATTTAGCTACATTTTTTGCTCATGAATTCTTCCCTGCGCCCTCTTTCAATTGGGGGTGAGGCGACCAAGCAAAGCTCGGGCGAAACAAGCCGCGAGGATGCGAGGGTGTGTCCGCAATGAAGATGCGTATGATGAAGCGGCCGTGTCACCCCACACTCCGTCATTGCGAGGAGCTCTTGCGACGAAGCAATCCAGACTGCCTCCGCAGAGGGATTCTGGATTGCTTCGCTGCGCTCGCAATGACGATGTTGAGGCAGTTGCGCGCCAAAACACCGGTCTTGCATCCCGGACGCAGCGCGTCCGGGATGCGAGAGAGCGCGTGCTAAACCGGCTTGCCCGTATACGGCATCGACGCCGTCAAACCACCGTCAACCGGGAACGCCTGGCCGTTGACATACGATGCTTCGTCGCTGGCCAGGAACAGCCCCATCGCCGCGAGCTCGTGCGGCTGGCCGGGGCGCTTCAGCGGATTGAGTTGGCCGATCTTGTCTTGGGTGCCGCGCTCCTTGGCGCGGTCGAAGATCGGTTTGGTCATGCCGGTCTCGATCAGGCCCGGGCAGACCGCGTTGATGCGCACGCCGGTGCCGGTGAGCGAATACGCCGTGGTCTGCACCAGGCTGATCACGCCGGCCTTGCTCGCCGCATACGGGTGTCCGCTGGCGCCGGCCTTGAGGCCCGCGACGGACGCCGTGAGCACGATCGCGCCGGATTGCTGCTTCACCATGTGCGGCATCGCATGCTTCACCGCGAGGAACGGGCCGATCAGGTTGACGCGCAGCACCTCCTGCCACTGTTCCACGGTCTGCTCGCCGAGCGGCACGAGCCCGCCGGAGACGCCGGCATTGGCCCAGATCACGTCGAGCCGGCCGTGCGTCTTCACCGCCTTGTCGATGACGGCCATGACGTCCTTTTCGGAGCCCGCGTCCGCCACCATGGCTTCCGCGACACCGCCGGCCTTCTTCACCTCGTCGACGGTCTCCTTCACCGCCTCGGTGCGGTCGACCGCGATCAGCTTGGCGCCTTCCCTGGTGAAGAGGAGTGCGGCGGCGCGGCCGATGCCGCTGCCGGCGCCGGTGATGATGACGGATTTGCCTTGCAGACGGCCCATGCGTTTCTCCCTTTGGTATGCTGCGCGACGCTTGCCGCGCAACGGAATTTCAAACAAGATTTCAAACGGTAAAGTGTCTTGAGACACGTTCACACCTGACGTACAGCGACATCAAACGGGATGGAAGAGTTTCGATGACAGGCACAGACAAGCCCAAAGTGGTCACGACGCGGTGGTGGTGGGTCCGTCATGCGCCGGTGCGCAATGACGGCGGCAACATCTACGGCCAGAGCGATCTCGCCTGCGACACCAGCGATACCTACGTGTTCAACGCTGTTGCCAAGGTGCTGCCACGCAAGGCGGTTTGGTATTCGAGCAATCTGATGCGCACCCACCAGACCGCGGAAGCGATCTGGGCGGCCGGCTTCCCAAGGCCCGCATCGATGAAATGGGAAGCAGACCTGGCCGAACAGAATCTCGGCCGCTGGCAGGGCATGAATCGCGCCCAGTTCATCGCCAGCCGCCCCGTCGGCTCGAGCTGGTTCGCCGACATCAACGAGCCCGCGCCTGGCGGCGAAAGCTTCATGGATCTCTACAACCGCACACGCCGTACCGTCGAGCGGATCAACAACGAGGCGGCCGGGCAGGATGTGATTGCGGTTGCGCATGGCGGCACCATCAAGGCGGCGATCGGCCTCGCACTCGACGGCCAGGTAGAGCGGGCACTGTCGTTCGACATCGACAACTGCTCGATCACGCGGCTCGATTATTTCTCAAGCCCCGAACGCTCGGTCTGGCGACTGCCGATGGTCAACCAGCAGCCGTGGATCGCTGATGACGCGCACGCCGAGATGCATCAGCTGGCGGGGCCGGAAGTCAAGAAACTCGCCTGACGCCATTGTCCGCTCGTGCAGACGCGGCGTAAGCTTCAAGCCAAATCAAATCATAACTCTGGGAGAGAAGCATGACCTTGTTCGACATGAAGGGGAAAGTCGCCGTCATCACGGGATCGACGCGCGGCATCGGGCTTGCGATCGCCGAGCGCATGGCCGAGCACGGCGCCAAGGTGGTGATCTCCTCGCGCAAGGCCGACGTCTGCGATCAGGTGGCGAAGAGCATCAACGACAAGTTCGGCAACGGCACGGCGGTCGCGATCGCCGCCAACATCTCGTYGAAGGAAAATCTGCAAAACCTCATCGACGAGAGCAACCGCGCCTTCGGCAAGATCGACGTGCTGGTCTGCAACGCCGCGTCGAACCCGTATTACGGTCCGCTCGCCGGCATCTCCGACGATCAGTTCAGGAAGATTCTCGACAACAACATCGTCGCCAACAACTGGCTGATCTCGATGGTGGTGCCGCAGATGATCGAGCGCAAGGACGGCTCGGTCATCATCGTCTCCTCGATCGGCGGCCTGAAGGGCTCGACCATCCTCGGTGCCTACGCGATTTCCAAGGCCGCCGACATGCAGCTCGCGCGCAACCTCGCTTGCGAGTACGGCAAGCACAACATCCGCGTGAATTGCATTGCGCCCGGCCTGATCAAGACCGATTTTGCCAAGGCACTTTGGGACAATCCGGAGAATCTGAAGGCCTCGACCTCGCGCTCGCCGCTGCTGCGCATCGGCATCCCCGACGAGATCGCCGGCGCAGCTGTGTTCCTGGGTTCGAAGGCCGGCGACTTCATGACCGGCCAGACCATGGTGATCGACGGCGGCGCGACGATCAGCTGAGGCGCTCGCGCCGGTGCAGGGAAGGTGGTTGGGCGAGCCGATCGGGCGAGGAACCAACCACTTTCCGGCTCGTTAGCCCGCGTTCAACGTTGAACAGCACGGCAGACGAGGGCCAAAAGCGAGACAGATGATCCCCACGGTGATCAAGCCGCAATCTCCCGACGACGTCTCCGCAATGGTTGTCGCGGTGGGCGCGGCGATCCTGAGCATCACTATCATCGCGGCTCTCTATCTCGGGCGGGAAATCTTCGTTCCCGTCGCGCTCGCCATTCTGCTGAGCTTTGTCCTCGCCGCTCCCGTCAGGTTGATGCAGCGTCTTCACGCCCCGCGGGCGCTGGCCGTTGTCGGTGTCGTGCTTTTCGCCTTCGCCATCATTTTCGCCCTGGGAAGTGTGATCGCGACGCAGCTCAACGGCCTGGCCGGCGATCTGCCGAAGTACCAGGCTACGATTCTGTCCAAGATCCAGTCGGTGCGCGGCGTAGCAGGCGGCAGTTCCACGCTCGAGCGTGCCGCCGAGATGCTTCAGGATCTCGGCAAGGAACTGGACAAGCCCAAGTCGGTTGCGCCAGCCAATCCGCTGACTTCCGGCACCCCGGCCCACCCCGACGTCAAGCCGGTCCCGGTGAAGGTCTTGCAGCCTGATCCCGGTGCGCTGGAGAGCCTGCGCTCGCTGATCGCCCCCCTGGTGTCGCCGCTGGCAACGACAGGGATCATCGTCATTTTTGTGATCTTCATCCTGATTCAGCGCGAGGATCTTCGAAACCGTCTGATCAGGCTGGCGGGCTCCCACGATCTGCAACGCACGACTGCGGCACTCGACTACGCCGCGGCTCGCTTGAGCCGACTTTTCCTCAATCAGCTCATGCTCAACACGGCCTTCGGCGTGCTGATTGGCACCGGCCTGTGGCTGATCGGAATTCCCAGCGCGGCGCTGTGGGGCATTCTTGCTGCCGTGCTGCGCTTTGTGCCTTATATCGGCTCGATCATAGCTGCAGCGTTTCCGCTCGCGCTCGCCGTGGCGGTCGACCCGGGCTGGTGGATGCTGGCCTGGACCGCGGCACTTTTCTTCGTCATCGAACCGCTGGTCGGACAGGTGGTCGAACCCCTGTTGTATGGCCGCACCACGGGCCTTTCGCCCGTGGCTGTCGTCGTCTCCGCGACCTTCTGGACGGCGCTGTGGGGACCGATAGGGCTGATTCTCGCCACGCCTCTCACCGTATGTCTGGTCGTGCTGGGCCGCCACGTTGAAAGGCTGTCCTTTCTGGACGTCATGTTCGGCGATCGCCCGGCGCTTTCGCCTCCGGAGATTTTCTATCAGCGCATGTTGGCTGGCGATCCGACCGAGGCCGCCGAGAAGGCCGAAGAGTTTCTCAAGGAGAGGTCGCTCTCGGCCTATTACGATGAAGTCGCCCTCAAGGGCCTTCAACTGGCCCAGTCGGACCTTGATCGCGCTGCCCTCGACAATACGCGGCTTGTGCGCATCCGCGATACGGTGGTTGAGTTCGTGGACGATCTCTCAGACCAGGAGGATGGCCACCCTGTCGGAAACGAGCGGACCGCGGATGCCGAAGCGGCCGATGCCGTCGAAGCCGTCGCGCCAGCCAATGACCAGCCGGATATCGCCGTGCTTGATGAAGCGGCTCTTGCGGAACAATTTCGCGGCGAAAATGCCGTGCTCTGCATTGGAGGTCGAACCATGCTCGACGAGGCCGCTGCCATCATGCTCTCGCAACTGTGCCGCGCGCATGGCGTGGGCAGCCGTGTCGAAGGCCCGGAAGCGTTGTCGACCGCCAATATTTTTCGCCTCGATACGTCAGGCGTGGCGTTGGTCTGCCTGAGCTATATCGGCATCACAACCCCTGCGCATCTGCGCTATGCGGTGCGGCGGCTCCGCCGCAAGCTACCGGGAGCGTCCATCATGGTGGGGTGCTGGGCGGAAGGAGTCGCAAACATCGACGAGCTGCGTGAGACGGCGAAGGCCGATCTGTTTGCCACCTCGCTGCGAGAGGCGGCGCAAATCGTCGTCTCCATGGCGCAAAGCCAAGTCGGCGCCGCGCCGTCTCTCGAGAAGCCTGTCTTGATGGCGCGTGCCTGAAAAAGCTACTCCACCGCCGCGTAAACCAGATCCCGCACCAGCGTCCGCGTGTGGTCGCGCTGCCCCGGGCCCTGGCTCATGAACACCGTGAACAGATCCTCCTTCGGGTCGATCCAGAAGAACGTCCCCGCAATGCCGCTCCAGAAATACTGGCCGACGCTGCCGGGGAACGGCGCGATGCCGGCCGCGCGGCGCACGGCGAAGCCGAGGCCGAAGCCGTGGCCCGGCGACAGGAGTGTGCCGTTGGTTACGACGTGCGGTCCGAGGTGATCGGATGCCATCAGCTCCAGCGTCTTGCGGCCGATGATCCTGTTGCCGTCGAGCGTCCCGCCGTTGCGCAGCGTCAGCGCGAAGCGGGCATAGTCCATCGTGGTCGAGACCAGGCCGCCGCCGCCGGACTCCATCACCGGCTGCTCGAGCATGTTGAACAGCGCGACCTTGTCGCCGGTCCAGGGATCGGCTTCGAACGGCTGAGCGAGCCGGCCGGCATTGGCTTCGCTGGTGGAGAAGGCGGTTTCAGTCATCTGCAACGGCGCGAGGATGCGCTCGGTGAGGAACGCGCCGAGCGACTTGCCGCTGACGACCTCGATGATGCGGCCGAGGATGTCGGTGGAGCGGCTGTAGTTGAACTCGTCGCCGGGATGACAGACCAGCGGGAAGCTTGCCACCAGCGCGGCATGCTCGGCATTGGTGATCTTGCGGCTGCGGACGCGGGACTCCTGGTAGAGCTTGTGCACGGGGCCGTCGCCCTGGTGCTCATAAGTGAGACCAGAGGTGTGGCGGAGCAGGTCCTGCACCGTCATCGGCCGCCGGGGCGGAACCAGTTCCAGCTTGCCGCCGCTGACCACGCCGACCCTCTGGTCCGCGAACTCCGGAATGAACTTGGCGACGGGATCGGCGAGCAGGAGGTGGCCATCCTCGACCAGCGCCATGATGCCGACCGACACGATCGGCTTGGTCATCGAGAAGATCCGGAAGATCGAATCAAGCGCCATCGGCGCAGGTCCCGCCGGGCTCTGCTTGCCGAGCGCCTCGAACCAGCCGACCTGGCCGCGCCGGGCGACCAGCACGGTCACCCCGGGAATGGTTCCCTTGTCGATCTCGCGCTTGAAAGCGTCCGACATCGCCTGGAGACGAGGGCGCGACAGGCCCAGCGTTTCCGGCCTGGCCTCGGGCAAAGGCGGGGTTTTCGGCGCGGTGGCGGCTTGGGCGGCGGCTGTGGCAGTCATTTTCACTCCCGGGGGCACATTATTTCGGGAATGAACTGTGGCCCAGAAGGCGCGGCACAAACAAGCGAAGCCAGCGCGCTTCACCCTTGCAAACCAGCCGTCCCCTGTGCTTGAAAGCGCCCCTGATCCGCGTGGCGACGCGAGGGTCCGTAGGAGTGTAGCTCAATTGGTAGAGCACCGGTCTCCAAAACCGGGGGTCGCAGGTTCGAGCCCTGCCACTCCTGCCAGCTAATTCAATAACTTAGCTGCGTAGGCTTCCGAACAGACGTCGAACGAGGACCCATTCAGGACCCATTCGGCTTCAGGATCCAAAGATTCCCGCGGATAGGTCGTTGATGACCGTAGCGACGGATGTGTCGGCGGTCTGCTTCCGTTTGCGCTTCGCATAGTTCCGTAAAAGCACTGCGGGATCGTCTCCGATGCGCTCCGCCACCGTGTGCACGGGCACGCCCTTGTCCAGGAGTAGGGTGGCGTGGGTGCCCCGAAGGTGGTGAAACTCGAACCCAGCGAACCCAAGGGCGTCGGCGGCCCGGCGAAAGGCCTTCGAAAAGCCACTGGGATCCCTCGGCTTGGCAAAGTCAAAATCCTGGCCGGCACCCGGCCTCGCCGGGAAAATCAAGGCGTCGTCAGGAAGCTTAACCAGGGTCAGGTCGACCTCCGCGCCGTCAGGGATGCCCGCCATGATCCGCTGGTGTTTTTCCCGCTCGGCGACCAGCAGCGCCACGGTGCAGTCATCGAGGGCGATCGTACGCTTGCCCCGCCATGTTTTCGGCGGCTTGTACCGGAGCCCGAACTTCTTGGTGATCTCCAGAGCGCGCTCCACTTTGAGGGTCTTTGCCCCGTCACTGAAGTCGGCCCAGCGAAAGGCCAGAAGCTCGTTGCGGCGAACACCAGTCGAGGCATCGACCGCGACAGGCACATACATCGTGGCCGAGGGCTTTAAGCCGGTCACCAGTGATTTGAGGTCCGCCTCGTCCAAGGCTAAGCCGTGATCGCTTTCACCGGCCGACGGCAGCTGTTCAATCCGGGCCATCGGATTGCTCGCAATTATGCCTTTGCGCTCGGCGGTCGAGAGGGACGAATTGAAGCAGCGGTGGACGTGGTTGTCCTGAAGCGCGATGCGTTCGAGGTCCGCCTTTGAAATTAAAGCTTTTGCCACCTTCATCTCCTGAGTTGGCAAAGGGCCGCCGAACGGTACACCCTAACCAACCGACCCTGCGTGGCAAATCCTTTGGGGGCTGCAATGCTTCAGTCCTTAGGCCGCGTCGCACGACGGGCCTATTATTGACGATCGCCGATGTCGAACGCGCCAAGGCGGTAGTCTTCAGCGACCGATTGCTCAGTCGTCGGCTGCGCGGTCAAAGTGAACGTCGCATCGGGGTAGCGCGTCCATACCTGAATGTCCTCGGAAGTGACCGTCAGATATCCGAAAAAGCACTTGTATCGACCGGGCACGGTCGCTCGGCCGATTTTGTCCCAATTGATCTTGTTAACGCGCATCGCTAGCTCCACTCGTTCTCAGGCAGCGAACCGGGCGGGGGGTTAAGTTCTTCGAGGCCGGCTTCGATCAACGCCAATTCTTCTTGGATTGCTTTGGCCGCGTTTTCTGGGTTGATGCCCGACACGGATTGCAGCTGGGCGCGCACCTTGCGACGATGTGCCAGCAAGTCGGCCAGAGCGCGTCGGTCCTGTACTTTCACGTAGCCAGCGACAATTAGTTCCATGGCCTTTGACACGTTCGTCGTTTCCCACCCTTGGTTATCGGAGGCGGCTAAGTTCTTTCAGACCAGCTTCGGTCATAGGATATTCGACACCTTCGCGATGTCTTGACGTATCGTTTCAAGCGGGCGTTCGGTTTCCGTGGCCGCTTGTTGCCATCGCATCGTTTACGAGCAGTTACGGATCGGGAACGGCCGGCAATCTTTCCTAAATGGTTCATGGATATTGTTCTGCGGCATGGATCACGAGGACGCATCGGCGGCTTGGTTAGTTCCAGCTCTCAGGCGAAGCTACGCTCGTCTAGCAGCGTGGATGACGCGCGGTAATCGCGCGCCTGAGCCCAGCCGTTTGCCGGCGCCGCCGCGCTCAGAACGGCCGGCTCGCTTTCCCGACCCACCGCGGCGGCCAGCGCCGCCGCGCATTTAGCAGTTGTAGATCGCGAATGACGAACGATCGCACATCGACGCGTCCGTGGTCGGCTGACGAAGAGGCGGAATTGCTCTCGCTCTTTGCCGCTGGCGCCACTGCTGAGGAGGTCGGCGAGCGGCTACGCCGCACCCGGCAAGCGGTTTACGCTCGCTTGCAGCGCTTTCAGAAGCAGCGGGGGCGAGCTAGTAGGACGAGCGGGAAGTTATTTGCTCAGTTGCCACCCGCGCTGCAACCCTCAACCGGCACATCGAAGGTTCAATTGCATCCGCTCCAAAAGGCGCCAAGCTGAGGCGATCCATTGGGATCGACTGATGACCAGCCCGACTGATGACGAATTGCGCGCCGCCGTCACCGCCGCCATTGAGCAGTGGAAGACGGCCTTTTTGCTTCGCCGCGAGTATCCGAAGCTTACAAAATGAGGCGGGTACTTACGCAGCGACGTCGAACGATGCGATAAGGGCACGAAGGTCGTTGGCCAGCCCGCGATAGTGCTGGCCCGCGCGCAGATACAGCTCGCGGTTACTTCCATCCGATCGTCTGGCAATCAACTCGCATTCGGCTGCGAGGCTTTCAAAACGTTCCAGCTTGGCTTGGAAACCGGTCATTGGCGGGGCCCCGAACTCGTTACTACAAAGGGGCGAGGACCGTATTCGCTCGATTAAGTCAGAGCGAACATTGTTATGGAGCATAATATCTTTTGCCGAGGGGCGATTTCGGTTTTCGCATCGCAACCAAACCGATCTGTGGGCCAGGACATTGGCGATTTCACACACGCCCTCGGACAAGACGGCCATATCCAGATCGCGTCGATCTCGCGTGCGAGATTGACATAGAAGCCAAGGCGCGCACCGAACAACTGGTGGATGGCCACCCGATAGAGAGTTGCGGCAGCAAGCACCTCAGTTGGCGGCCTCCTTCACGGTTCTTGGCCGTAAGCCGACATGCATCCATGCCTGTCCTAACGTATCCTCCCGAGCGCAAAGCGGACTTCACGAAGGTAGGTCCTCGCTCGTCGGTAGTTCCTTGCCCAGCGTCAGCAGCGTCACGTACGTGCCGCTCTCGTGAAGGTCGAGCCAGCCCTTCTCGATCGCGTATCTGATGCCCGCGCCGAATTCGGGCCCGCTGCCGTTACAGCCGCCCTTCGACATGAAGGGAGAATTGATTTTCTCGATGTGAATGCGGCCGCTAATCGGCTCGATGCCCGCGGCAAGCTCGATGAGCTTGCGCGCAGCAGCTTCCGGATCGGCGTAGGGGCGTTCGTTGATCAATTTCGTTCGGTAGTCCGGCAAATTGTCAATTGCTTGCGTGTCGCGGTGTGGTCGACACGCTGCGGCTTGTGGGTGTGGACAATGGCCGGCGGGCATCACTGCCGCCGGCCATCGCTTGCGCTACCTGTGGCTGGGGGGCTGATCGGCAGCGCTGATCGCGAGCGTGCTGAACGACGATTAACAACCTGCTAACCAATTCTGGCAGGCTCTGGCTATTTCGCGAGCAACAACGCGGCGGAGTGTGCTGCCGCCTGCGTTGATCGTCGTCCGTGAAGAATGCGGATTGATCTGAGAAATAAGCAGAATTTGTCTTGATGTAGTATTCGATTTTGCAGGAAAGCGGGGTGTTGG
>NZ_JBFRFR010000102.1:0-24542 GCF_052114925.1 Bradyrhizobium sp. 2TAF36
ATGCCGCGCATGGACGGCATGGAAACGCTGCGCCGGCTGCGGCAGAAATCCGACCTGCCGGTGATCTTCCTGACCTCCAAGGACGAAGAGATCGACGAACTGTTCGGCCTCAAGATGGGCGCCGACGACTTCATCCGCAAACCCTTCTCGCAGCGCCTGCTGGTCGAGCGCGTCAAGGCTGTGCTGCGCCGCTCTGCGCCGAAGGACCCGACCGTCGCGCCGAAGGAGAACGATGCCAAGGCGCTCGACCGCGGCCTGCTGCGCATGGACCCCGAACGGCACACCTGCACCTGGAAGAACGAGCCGGTGACGCTGACCGTCACCGAATTCCTGATCCTCCAGGCGCTGGCAACCCGGCCCGGCGTGGTGAAGAGCCGCAACGCGCTSATGGAYGCSGCCTATGACGAYCAGGTCTATGTCGACGACCGCACCATCGACAGCCACATCAAGCGGCTGCGCAAGAAGTTCAAGGTGACCGACAACGAGTTCGAGATGATCGAGACGCTCTACGGCGTCGGCTACCGCTTCAAGGAAGCCTGAGGCTCACGCGCCTTCACGAAAGACTGAGAGCATCGCCGGTTCTCGTTCCATCGGGACCGGGATGGCTCTAGGATGCGGGGACCCTTCGCACGAGATGTCCTAACGCGGGCGTAAGCATTGCTTGACCGAACGCAGCCTGACGAGAACCAGAATGCCGGGGATATCGCATCCGACGGCGTACCGGAGCACGTCGCCGACGACAAGCCGGCCGCGCAAGGTTGGCGGCCGTTCTCCTGGCTGACGCGTGCCGGTCAGTATTTCTTCGCGCTCTCCTTCTCGAGCCTGACCCGCCGCATCGTCTCGCTCAACCTCGCCGGCCTCGTCGCGCTGGTCGCGAGCATTCTCTATCTCTCGCAGTTCCGCGCCGGCCTGATCGACGCGCGTGCGCAGAGTCTGCTGGTGCAGGCCGAGATCATCGCCGGTGCCATCGGAGCGTCGGCGACCGTGCAGACCAACGCGATCACGGTCGATCCTGACCGCCTGCTCGATCTGAAGCTCGGCGACAGCTACGGCGAATCCGACGATTATTCGGCGCTGAACTTCCCGATCAGCCCGGAGCGCGTGGCCCCCGTGCTGCGCACGCTGATCTCGCCGACCAAGACGCGGGCGCGGATATTCGACCCCAACGGGACGGTGCTGCTCGACAGCCGCGACCTCGAGAACGTGCTGATCTTCCCGTTGCCGCCGCCATCGCAGAAGCCCGGCGTGATCGAGCGCGGCCTGACCTCGGTGCGCCTCTGGATCAACCGCGGTGACCTGCCGCTGTATCGCGAGCTCGGGCGCGAGAACGGCAATGGCTATTCGGAAGTGAGCGACGCGCTCCAGGGCCAGAAGCGTTCGATGGTGCGGGTCAATTCGCGCGGCGAGGTGATCGTTTCGGTCGCAGTCCCCGTGCTGCGCTCGCGCGCCATCCACGGCGCCCTGATGCTGTCGACGCAGGGCGACGACATCGACCAGATGGTCACCGCCGAGCGCCTGGCGATCCTGAAGGTCGGCGGCGTAGCTGCCGCGGTCATGATCATGCTGTCGCTGCTGCTCGCCAGCACGATCGCAGGCCCGGTGCGCCGGCTCGCCGACAGCGCCGAGCGCGTCCGCCGCCGCATCAAGGCGCGCATCGAGATTCCCGACTTCACCCGGCGCCGCGACGAAATCGGTCACCTGTCCGGCGCGCTGCGCGACATGACCAGCGCGCTCTACAGCCGCATCGAGGCGATCGAGATGTTCGCCGCCGATGTCGCGCATGAACTGAAGAACCCGCTGACCTCGCTTCGCTCCGCGGTCGAGACGCTGCCGCTGGCGCGCAACGAGACCAGCCGCGCGCGCCTGCTCGAGGTGATCGAGCATGACGTCAAGCGGCTCGACCGCCTCATCTCCGACATCTCCGACGCCAGCCGCCTCGACGCCGAATTGCAGCGCCAGGATGCGGTCCGAGTCGACCTGCGCCGCCTGCTGACGACGCTCGTATCCGTCGCCAATGAAACCAAGCTCGGCCATGACGTCGCGGTCGAAACGCGCTTCGAAGGCCGYGGCGCGACCGACGCGTTCTCCGTGACGGGCCACGATTCACGGCTCGGGCAGGTGGTCTCCAACCTGCTCTCCAACGCGCAGTCGTTCTCCGAGCCCGGCAGCAAGGTGCGCCTCACCTGCCGCCGTGTCCGCTCCGAGATCGAGATCGTGGTCGACGACGACGGTCCCGGCATCCGCGACGACGCGCTGGAGCGCATCTTCGAGCGCTTCTACACCGACCGTCCGCACCAGGGCTTTGGCCAGAACTCCGGCCTCGGCCTGTCGATCTCCAAGCAGATCGTCGATGCCCATGGCGGACGCATCTGGGCCGAGAACCGCCCGGGCCCGGCGGACGAGGACGGAGCGCCTACGGTTGTCGGCGCGCGTTTCGTGGTGAGGCTGCCGGCGCTATGAGCGGCGGTGGCCCCAGCGTTCACGCCTCCGCAGTCAAGGTCGGGACTCTGGCGGTGCTGATCCGCGGGCCCTCAGGCTCCGGCAAGTCGCGCCTTGCCTTCGATTTGATCATGGCGGGACGCGCCGGCGTGGTCGAAAGGGCCGTTCTGGTCGGCGATGACCGTGTCCATCTGGCGACAGTCGGCGATGAAATTGAAGTCCGCCCCGCGCCGCTGCTGGCCGGCCTGATCGAGATTCGGGGACTGGGAATCCGCCGCTGCGACTTCGTGGAGCATGCGACCGTCGGCCTCGTGGTCGATCTGGACGCCGCCGACGCAGAACGGCTGCCTGCGGCGGAATCGCTGAAAACTAGCATTTTCGGTGTCGAAATACCGCGAATCCCCGTCGGGCGCGACTATTCGCCCCTCCCTTTGGTTGTTGCGGCCTTGACCACTACCAAGAGTTCATCTTCCGTTAACCCTTCAGGCGATTGTTTGAAGGGAAATGGTAACCATATGAACCCCACTATCGCGACCGAATAGACCGGCGCAGCTCCCCTCATCCATCCGTCTAGTTTCAGGGAGATACGCAACATCCCCTCTTGCGCGGGGGCTCTGGATGGTCAAAGTGGCGCGTTCGTGCGGTGCACCAAAAGCGCCCGCGAGGAGTTTTCCGATGATTGGTCTAGTACTTGTGACCCACGGGCGCCTTGCCGACGAATTCAAGGCAGCGCTTGAGCATGTCATGGGCCCACAAAAGCAAATCGAAGCGATCACGATCGGTGCCGAAGATGATTCCGATCTCTGCCGAAGCGACATCATCGAGGCGGTCAACCGCGTCGATTCCGGCGACGGCGTCGCGATTCTCACCGACATGTTCGGCGGCACGCCGTCGAACCTTGCAATATCCTGCATGAGCCGGCCGAAGGTCGAGGTGCTCGCGGGCATCAACCTTCCCATGCTGGTGAAGCTTGCCAAGGTGCGCGAGGAGCGTCCGCTGCCCGACGCGATCGCGATGGCCCAGGAAGCGGGTCGCAAATACGTCACCATTGCCAGCCGCGTGCTCGCCGGCAAATGAGCGACGACGCGCCGCTCGGAAACCAGGCCGGGACAGGCGTGCCGGCGGGAGCCATTTCCAAAGACCTCCTGATCATCAACAAGCGCGGCCTGCACGCCCGCGCCTCGGCGAAATTCGTCCAGGCGGTGGAGCGCTTCAACGCGCAGGTGTGGGTGACGCGCGGCGGCGAGACCGTCGGCGGCACCTCGATCATGGGCCTGATGATGCTGGCCGCAGGACCGGGCACGACGATCACGGTCGCCGCCGCCGGTGACGATGCCCAGGCTGCGCTTGCGGCGATTACCGAGCTCGTTGAGAGCAAGTTCAACGAGGAAGGGATCTGAGCCACGCGCTCGGTGCCGTAGGGTGGGCAAAGGCGCGTAGCGCCGTGCCCACCATCTCGCGACAATCGCCATAGAAGTGGTGGGCACGCTTCCGCCGTCGCTCTTCGAGCTATGGCGGACAAGTCGCTTTGCCCACCCTACGACAGCTCGGTCACTTCGCCGGCGGCGCGATGTAGATATTCCAGCTCATCGACGGGCCGGCCTTGCCGTGGGTGAAGCGGCGCGTCGTCATCACGATGCGCTCGGCGTTCGGCGCGATCTCCGAGACCCATTTCTCGAACGCCGGCAGGCGGCCATCGGTTGGATCGAACACGCCGATGAAACCATACTTCTTGGCATCCTCGCGCGACGTCAGCCCGGAATCCCAGGCTTCGAGCGGCATCAACGCGGCCGGATGATCGGGGCTGTAGAACACCATCGGCTGGATCGACTCCATGGTGCCGGCGACGACCGCCCAGCGCGAGCCGAAACGCGTGTGCCAGGCCTGCGTCAATTCATGCGCCAACTCCGAGCGCGCGCCGTAGGTCGCCGTATTGCTGGCATTGGCCGCCATCTCGCGCGCGGCGATCCAGGGCGAGGCGGCGAGCGTGGCGACGCTGAGCACGAGCCAGATCACGGCGATGTTGAACAGGGCCGCACTCTGCACCCGCAGCGCCGGGATCGCGACCAGCGCCAAGGGCACCAGGAAGAACAGCGAGATGCCCCAATCGGTCTTCATGTAGATGCTGAAGGCCAGCGCGCCGAGCGGCGGGCCGACCGCGACGATGATCTGGATGATCCAGACGTTCAACGCCTGCGCAACATTGACGCCGGGATTGGCGCCACGCCCCCAGGCGCGCGTGACGATGCGTAACGGTGCGCGCAGCAGCAGCGTGAACCAATGCGGCACCAGCGCCATTGCGAGAGCGGCCAGCGCCACCGGCAACGCCAGCAGCGCCAAATTATGCAGGGCGTAGCCCGCCACGAGCTGATGGACCTGGCGGCTGTCATCGAGGCTGTAGGTATCGCCGGCATAGGTCAGCGGCACGAAATGCACGCCCGCAAGCCAGACGATGTGCGGGATCATCGCCACCACCATGGTCACGATCGCGACCCACGGCGCCGGCGACAGCAGGAATCGCAGCCGGTCGGGATGGATCAGCGCGGCAAGGCCGATGGCACCGATCATGGTCAGCACCCAGTATTTGGTCATCAGCGCCAGCGCGCCGGCGAGCCCGAACCAGATACCGGACTGCCAGGTCCGCTTCTCGAAGGCGTTGAGATAGGCGAGCACGAGCAGCGGCAGCGTGACGAGCTGGAGCAGGTCGGGGTTGTACTTGAAACCCTTGAAATTGAAGATCGGGTAGAGCGCGACCATCACCACGACCAGGAACGCGCGCCGCGCGTCCACGACGCGCAAGCTCAGCAGCCAGCAGATCACCATGCCGACGCCGACGGTCGCCATCGCCAGCGCATAGGTCGCCCAGTCCGCCGCCGGGAACACCTTGAACCAGAGGCCGGCGACCCAGCCCGACAGCGGCGGGTGCTTGCCGTAGCCCCACAGGAACTCCTGGCCCCAGCCATAGGCTTCTGCGACGTCCATGTGAACGTCCTGCGCTGCCTTGAGATTGATCAGGATGAAGGTCCAGAGCACCGCATGCAGGATGGCGAGCTGGATCACCAGCCAGAGCCGCGCTTCGGGCCGGATCGCGCAGGCAACCAGCCAGGCCCGGAAGCGGTTAAGGCTCACCCGGGCTTTTACGCGTGTTCGGGCGGAGGGGATCGAGGTCGTGGACATGAGCCTGGACATGGGCCGTTGCGTAGCGCGTTTTGGGCCCTCGTGGAATCAGCTTGGCGTGAAGAAAGGCCCTGAAAATACAGCAATATGGTTGCCGCACGGGGATGTGAGTGGTATCCCGCGCCCATGACGACCGTCCCCATTTCGAACATCCGCAACTTCTCCATCGTCGCCCATATCGACCATGGCAAGTCGACGCTGGCCGACCGCCTGATCCAGATGACCGGCGGCCTCACTGACCGTGAAATGGCGGGCAAGGAGCAGGTGCTCGATTCCATGGACATCGAGCGCGAGCGCGGCATCACCATCAAGGCGCAGACGGTGCGCCTCGCCTACCACGCCAAGGACGGCAAGGATTACATCTTCAACCTGATGGACACGCCCGGCCATGTCGACTTCGCCTACGAAGTCTCGCGGTCGCTGGCGGCCTGCGAGGGTTCCCTGCTGGTGGTCGACGCCAGCCAGGGCGTCGAAGCGCAGACGCTCGCCAACGTCTATCAGGCGCTCGACAACAACCACGAGATCGTCCCGGTCCTGAACAAGGTCGACCTTCCCGCGGCCGAACCCGAGAAGATCAAGCAGCAGATCGAGGACGTCATCGGCATCGATGCCTCCGACGCCGTGATGATCTCGGCCAAGACCGGCCTCGGCGTCCCCGACGTGCTGGAAGCCATCGTCACCCGCCTGCCGCCGCCGAAGGGCGACCGCGACGCGACCTTGAAGGCCCTCTTGGTCGACAGCTGGTACGACGTCTATCTCGGCGTGGTCGTGCTGATCCGCGTGGTCGACGGCGTCATGAAGAAGAACCAGCGCATCCGCATGATGGGCACAGGCGCGGCGTATGACGTCGAGCGCGTCGGCTTCTTCACCCCGAAGATGGAGCAGGTCGACGAGCTCGGCCCCGGCGAGATAGGCTTCATCACCGCGGCGATCAAGGAAGTCGCCGACACCCGCGTCGGCGACACCATCACCGACGACCGGAAGCCGGTCACCGAAATGCTGCCGGGCTTCAAGCCGGCGATCCCGGTGGTGTTCTGCGGCCTGTTCCCGGCCGACGCCAATGACTTCGAAACGCTGCGCGGGGCGATGGGCAAGCTGCGCCTCAACGACGCGAGCTTCTCCTACGAGATGGAAACCTCGGCTGCGCTGGGCTTCGGCTTCCGCTGCGGCTTCCTCGGGCTATTGCACCTCGAGATTATCCAGGAGCGGCTGTCGCGCGAGTTCGACCTCAACCTGATCGCGACCGCGCCAAGCGTGATCTACAAGATGCACCTGACCGACGGCCAGGAGATCTCGATCCACAATCCCGTCGACATGCCCGACGTGGTCAAGATCGCCGATATCGAGGAGCCCTGGATCGAGGCCACCATCCTCACTCCCGACGAATATCTCGGCAGCGTGTTGAAGCTGTGCCAGGACCGCCGCGGCGCGCAGAAGGAGCTGACCTATGTCGGCTCCCGCGCCATGGTGAAGTACGATCTGCCGCTCAACGAAGTCGTGTTCGACTTCTACGACCGCCTGAAATCGGTCTCGAAAGGCTACGCCTCGTTCGACTATCACCTGACCGACTACAAGGTGGCCGATCTCGTCAAGATGCAGATCCTGGTCAACAACGAGCCGGTCGACGCGCTGTCGATGCTGGTGCATCGCACCCGCGCGGAGGGGCGCGGCCGCGCGATGGTCGAGAAGATGAAGGAGCTGATCCCGCCGCACATGTTCCAGATCCCGATCCAGGCGGCGATCGGCGGCAAGGTGATCGCGCGCGAGACGGTGCGCGCCCTGCGCAAGGACGTCACCGCGAAGTGCTACGGCGGCGACATCACGCGTAAGCGGAAACTTCTGGAGAAGCAGAAGGAAGGCAAGAAGAAGATGCGGCAGTTCGGCAAGGTCGACATCCCGCAGGAAGCCTTCATTGCCGCGCTGAAGGTGGATAGCTGAGGCGAGTGCTCGGGCCACTCCGGACCTGACGAGATTGGGGTCCGGCCCGGATATCGGGGCCGAAAACAAAATTCGCGAAAACAACCCCATGCACCGTAGCCGGGCCCTTGTCGGCATTGGGCTTTTTCGATTTTACGAAATCGATTTGACCCGTCGGGCAAAACAGGGGCATGATGATATCATGGCAGCGGGTGTGCAGCAGGCGTCCATCAGGACGCACCTTCTCTGCCGCCGACCGATTGGCAACCTCTGAATTCGATATCCAGGCGCCACGTCGGTGACGGCTTGCGTCGGCTACTGGCCCGTCAACCGACCTGCCAGGCGTTTGTCCTCGAAGACTGCTTTTGACCCTAAGCGGAGTTCGATCGGCGCTCTTGCCAACTCAGCAGTCAACTGGCCGCCGACATCATCCCTCCGGTACTCCGGCAATGTGCATTCCCTTAACAAAGCGCTTGATTCCTGCGACGAACGTCGCCTCGCCGCTCACTGAAACGCCTTTGACGCGACGGATGGTAAACGCTGGATCGAGCGAAAGTCCCGTTTTCGCCGCGACTTGCGCCTCGTCCAGCCTTCCAAGAAGTGCGAGCGCTGCAGCGTATCCGAAATGCAAGAGCGGATAGTTTCGATTGGCTTCGATTCCTCGAGCAAACCAGACCGCTGCTTCAGCGTCGGCAGCGATCAGCAGCTTGGCAAAGGCCGCCGTATTCATCCATCGAAAGGCGGAGATATCGCGAGGGGACAGCCGCAGCGCTTCATTGATGTGGGACTCCGTATCCGCAGCGCAACCCATATAATTTTTGGCGACGCCCAGCATCTCGTGAGCGTCAGCCAAATTGCGGTCCAGGGCCAAGGCTCGCTCGMACTCAGCCATGCCTCGGGCCACGCGATTCGTACAGATGAGTACGACGGCTAAGGTGAAATGAGCCCAGGCATGGTCCGGAGCGAGGCACAGCGCCCTCAGCACTTTTGTCTCTGCCGCTGTCAGATGTTCGTGGGGATGGTCGGTTAGGAACAACACTCCAAGTGCGGCCTCGACCGTCGCCGTCCAGCTCAAGGCGTCGATATTGTTGGGATCAATCGCCAAGGCTTGTTCAAAAAAAAGGCGAGCTTCTGCCAAATATTCGGGTGTCAATCCTTTGTTCCAGGAATAGCGGCCCTGGAAATAGAGATCGGCAGCATCGGGATTCAGCGTTCTTGCCGCGCGCCGCGACTCTGCGACAACGAGTTGGACGTCTAGAGTCCGCGCAATCCTGGCTACGATTTCGTCCTGCATATCGAGCAGATCGGCGAAGGGCTTGTCGAAGCGGTCGGCCCACAAATGATTGCCCGTCGTCGCATCGATCAATTGAACATTCACCCGGAGACGATCGTCGCAACGCTGCACCGAGCCTTCGAGCGCGTAGCGAACATTCAACTCACGACCAATCTGCCTGACATCGACCGATTTGCCTTTGTAGGTGAACGCGGTGTGTTGGCCGATGACAAATGAGCCGCTGATGCGCGATAAATCCGTGGTGAGGCTCCCGGTCACACCATCGACAAAGTAGTCCTGCTCGGGGGCGCTGCTGAGGTTCGCGAAGGGCAACACGACGATGGAAAGACGAGGTGGTGAAAGCGACCTCTGCGCTGCATCATTGTTCTGCGCCACATGGCCAAAGGGGACGGTTGTGGGCCTTTGCGCCTCCTGCACTGTGCCAACAAAGCGGAAACCCTTGCGGGGCATCGTCTTTATCAGGCGCTGTTTCTCGCCCGTGTCGCCAATTGCGCCGCGAGCTGCATTCATGCGCGTCGTGAGCGCGGCATCCGAGACGATACGACCACTCCAGACCGCACCGAGAAGATCGTCCTTGCTGACAACCCGTTCCCTGTTGCAAATGAGGTATAGGAGCAAGTCAAACGTCTGTGGCGCAGTCGCAATCAGCTCGGCTCCGCAGCGCAGCTCGCGCTGGTCCGTGTCCAATACGTAGTCCTCGAAGAGATAGCGCAACGCCGTCTTCTCCGCCCGATAGACCACATTTCATCGCGAACGCGCTCATCGCGGAACGACACCAAGAATAGCCGGAGACGAGAGAAAAGTAAGCTGTTCGTTCAGGGATGACCGACGGCGGCCGATATGGAGCGGCTAGGCACTTCCGCTCGTGCCCCATCGCTTCCGTTGACGCGGTGCAGCTATGTCGGGTGATGGCGGCAGAGCGGAAGTTTGCCCCTGAGCGCCAAACCGACGCTTTTGACCCAACCCGGACATCGCAGAGCCACCTTTGATTTTCAGTATGGCCTTTTAGACGCTAAGATGCGTTGACCTAGACTCTGGCTAGGGGGCGAACATGCGGCGGCGTGCTTTTCTCGGTGCCGTTTGTGGTGCGGTAGCATTGCCGCGGCTGGCTGCGGCGGCGGAGAGCGCCAAGAAGAAACGTCTTGCTATTTTCGTCCCGTCAGAGCCGAGCGCGGACTGGCACGAGCTTAGCGGGAAAAAATATCCTCGAGCCCTCTTCGCCGAGCTGCGACGGTTGGGACAGATCGAGGGACAAAACCTCAAAGTCGAAAGTTATGGACGAGAGCAAAACACGTCCGGCCTCGAGGCCTTGGCGACGGAAATCGTTAGCAGCAACCCGGACGTCATTCTCCTCGGTGGTCCTGGCGCACTCATCTTCAAAAAACTGACATCGCGTATTCCAATCGTAACGATAACTGCCGACCCCGTTCGACTGGGGATTGCCGAAAGTCTGGCTCGCCCGGGCGGAAATTTTACGGGAGCCAGCATCGACGCCGGTCCATCAATTCATGGAAAGCGGATTGCACTGCTGCGCGAAATCTTTCCTTCAATATCAAAACTTGGCTTGCTCGCTCTTCACATCCAATACAGCGGGCTCGTCGAGGGTTCGCCTATCCCCRCAGCGGCCCAGGAGGCTGGCCTACCTATCGCGGCGTCGCTACTGGATGTTGGTGCTCAAGAAAATGACTGGCGGGCAGCGGTAGAGAGCCTTTCCGGCGAAGGCGCAAATGCAGTCATGGTGGTCGACTCCCCTGAAACTTTTCAAAACAGCGCTTTGATCGCCAAGTTGCTGACCGACGCGAGACTTCCGGCGATTTTCGCGTTCACCGAATCCGTCGAAGCCGGGGGCCTAATGGCCTACTCCTTTGATCTAGTCGAATTGTATAAGCGCGCGGCCAACAACATCGACGCAATTTTCCGCGGAGCAAAAGCTGGCGATATTCCATTCTACCAAGTGACCAAATTCGATCTGTCCATCAACTTGAAGACGGCCAGGCAGCTGGGCCTTTCCGTCTCTCCTGCACTCTCGGCCAGTGCCGACAAGGTCATCGAGTGAACAGGTCCGGTTATGGCCCGCGGGTGACATGCCCGCGCAGTCTGACGATTTCCGTTCACAGGGGCAGACCGGAAGGGAGCGGCACGCGGCCATCGTGACGCGATTGATCCGAAGGCGACACACGGCGAGCTTCAACTTCGGGACGTCAACCCTATTGGCCAATCGTAGTTCGAGATTATTGAGCCTGCTTCAAGTAGGCTTCAACCTCGCGCAGGTCATTCTGCGCAGGAACTGACAGAAGAGCCTGAGACGGACTGCACCACGGATAGGGAAGCGAAGATAGCCAGCGCATCACGCCATCGAGTTCGGCGCCCGATAAGACTTTCATGACTTCAATGGTGATCACCAGCCTCACCACTTTTCCGTGCTCATTGAAATGCCAGTCGTAACGTCCGCATCCAACTCGCAGCGGCTGCCCGCCGGCCTTAGCGGACATCCCCACCAACCAATGGCACTGAAAGCGCGTTCGGTCAGCCTCGGGAGGCTGGGATAGGCAGAAGGTGTAGATGTTCTCGTATTCGACACCAAAACGACGCACCAAAATTTCTTCCACGGCGTTCAAGCCAGAAGCCGTGTTGGGGAACGAAATGGCGTCGGTCTTGACCACCATTTCGAGTGCGATGTCTTCAGAGAACGCCTGCCTCATCAAGAACGGTCGGTTGCCGTCCTTGGCCAAGATGTAGCTTCTTACTGCTTCGGCAGGTGTGGGCATGGTGCCTCAGGCTAGCACACTCAGGCTACGAACGGGAATGTCCGCTTCTGATGCTGTGGACGGCTCCTCCACGGGCACGAGAGTGCCAAGGAGTGGGCGCCGCTTGAAGCTCCCACGATTCGGAGGAGCAGCCTATGCAGTCAATTTCAACGATTGGTCTGGATATCGCGAAGTCGGTCTTTCAAGTGCATGGCGTCGATGCAGCCGGTCAGGTGGTCATACGCCGTCAGCTCAAGCGCCGCTTCGTGCTGTCCTTCTTTGAGAAGTTGCCGCCGTGCCTGGTGGGAATCGAGGCTTGCGCGTCATCCCATTATTGGTCCCGCGAGCTGCGGGCGTTGGGGCATACGGTGCAATTGATGCCTCCGGCCTATGTGAAGCCCTACGTCAAGCGGCAGAAGAACGACAGCACCGACGCGGARGCGATTTGCGAGGCGGTCACGAGACCCAACATGCGGTTYGTGCCGATCAAAACGATCGAGCAACAGAGCTGTCTGATGCTTCATCGCGTGCGCCATCTCTTCATTCGCCAGCAGACTGCCGTCATCAAGTCAATCCGCGCTTATCTGGCCGAGTTCGGGATCGTCGCCCCCGTCGGGCGCAGGGGTGTCGAACAGCTGTTGGAAGTCGTCGCCGATCCAGCTGAACGCCGCCTCCCGGAGGTGGCCCGTGCGTGTCTTGCGGCTCTCGGCAGTCAGTTGCGGGCACTGAAGGCTCAGATCCTGGAGTTCGACCGGCGCATTATCGCCTGGCATCGATCAAGCGCGACGAGCAAGCGACTGGATGCGATCCCTGGCATCGGTCCAGCGCTGGCAACAGCGCTAGTCGCGAGCGTTGCCGATGCCAATGCCTTCCGATCGGGACGCGACTTCTCGGCCTGGGTTGGGCTCGTACCGAAGCAGAACTCCAGTGGGGGCAAGGACAGGCTTGGCAGTATCAGCAAGCAAGGCGATCGCTATTTGCGCAGCCTGTTCACAGCTGGCGCGCTCGCCGTGATCCGCTATGCCAAGATCCATGGCACGGGCCATCGGCCCTGGCTCACCGCGTTGTTGGCGCGGCGCCCCACCAAGGTCGCTGCCATCGCACTCGCCAATAAGCTCGCCAGGATGGCATGGCGATGATGGCCAGGAACTAACGTTACAAGGAACCCGCCGCTCTTACGGCGTGAACGAGATCACAGCCGGTCATCCGGGTGTGACGTAACGGTTGGAAGGGCGAACAGCACTAATGCAGCGCCGGTCGATCCGGCGATCACGACAACCCACTAGGGCCACAGCATCGTCGAATGCGTGCTATTGACCGGGACCTGATCCGCGGAGGGCATTGTGGCCAGCGGTCACGTGAACCGCGCTAACAGGCCGAACACATGGCTGCTCCGACCAATGCTGCAAAGTGAAGATTCTTCTTGCCAACCCGGAGCCGTCCACACATGGCCCTTAGCGGTCGTCACGGCAACGATGACGACGTGTTGGATTCACGGGGCATCAGACGTGGTCGGCAAGTCCGGCCCGGCATCCAGAGACATCCCTCCGTTGTCGCGATTGCCGCAATGGGCTTCATGTCGCGCGGCACTCTTCATCGGTACTTGGTGCTAAGTCCTCAGGACGCATTCCGCGGATGATCCAGTCCTTCGGCAGGATTTCGGGAAACCCCTCGGCCTCACGCCTTTGGCGGTTTGAGCCACGGTTAGCAGCTGCTTTTTGTAGGCATATCCGGAACGGGAACCTAGGCTTGCTGCCCGCCGTTATGCAATTCGTCTGCGGATCGCCTGGCTCAGGGCACGCCCCTGAAATTAGTAAGAAATCAATATGCTCAAAGAGACAAAGGAAGATCGATGACGTTGCGAGCTACGCCATCGGTCGACCGCACGTCCGTCCTTGACACCCTGGGCGATTTCATCCGTCGGATCGACGATCCCGATGCTCTTGCCTATGCCGCGGCTGAACTTCTCGGAAGCAGTCTGGGGGTCAGCAGGGCCGGCTATGGTACGGTCGATACATCGGCCGAGACGATCACCATAAGCCGTGACTGGAATGCGCCGGGCATATCGAGCCTGGCGGGCGTTCTTCGCTTCCGCGACTACGGTAGCTACATCGAGGATCTGAAGCGCGGTGAGACGGTCATCTGTGCGGATGCGGAGAAGGACCCTCGTATCGGCGAGCGTGCCGATGCTCTTAAAGCAATATCGGCTCGCGCCCTGGTCAACATGCCAATCTCCGAGTCCGACGGCGTTGTGGCACTCCTGTACTTGAACAACGCGGAGCCACGGGAGTGGACCGCAGAAGAACTCGAACTGGTGCGCGAAGTTGCCGAGCGAACCCGCACAGCTGTGGAACGTCGTCGGGCCGAGGTCGCTGTCAGGGAAAACGAGGCTCGCCTGACGTTTCTGGATGCCCTCAACAGGGAAACCGCCAAAACCAGAGACGCAGACGGCGTTTTAGCTGTGACGACTAGGATGCTTGGCGAACATCTGATGGTATCGAGCTGTGCCTACGCCGATATGGATCCGGACGAGGACGGCTTTACCATTCGGGGAGACTGGGCGGCACCGGGGGCAATGCACATTCTTGGGCACTATAGCCTGGCCGATTTCGGTCAAAAGGCCGTAACCGAGCTCGGAGCGGGCCGCCCCCTGGTCATCAATGACAATTCGAAAGAGATTGCGCCCGAAGAAGCGGCTACGTTCCAGAACATTGGAATCCGCGCTACGATTTGCATGCCCTTCGTGAAGGAAGGACGGCTGACAGCCTTGATGGCGATCCATCATCGGCAAGCGCACTGGTGGAGCAAGCGCGAACTCGCATTGCTTACAGAGGTGACCGAACGCTCGTGGGCGCACATCGAACGTGTACGGTCGGAGCAGGCAGCCCGGGAAGCGGCAGAGCGACTCGGCCTCGCCAACAAGGCTGCCGGCATAGGCACTTGGGACTATGATCCGGTCAATGACGTTCTGCGATGGGACGATCGTTGCAAAGAATTGTTCGGCTTGTCGCCTCAGGCGGAAATAAGTTACGAAGGCGCGTTCCTGAAGGGCTTGCATCCGGACGACAGGCAGCGTGCGCACGAAGCGGTCTCTGAAGCACTGGAGCCGCCGTCTCCCAAGCCTTATAACATCGAATACCGAACCATAGGTGTCGAGGATGGAACCGAGCGCTGGATCGCGGCGACCGGCGAGGCGATCTTTTCGGGAGGAAAGGCCGTCCGCTTCATCGGCACCGTTCTGGACATCAGTGCGCAGAAGAAATCCGAGCGCCATCTGCGCATACTGAACGACACCGGTGCTTCCGTGGCCCGCGAACGCGATCTCGAGAAGATAGTTCAGACCGTAACCGATGCCGGCGTCGAGCTCTCGGGGGCTCAATTCGGCGCCTTCTTCTACAACGTCCTTACACCGGACGGTGGAAGCTACATGCTCTATTCGTTGTCTGGCGTACCACGATCGGCATTCGAAAACTTCCCTATGCCACGCAATACGGCGGTCTTCGAGCCGACGTTCTTGGGTACGGGCGTGGTGCGATCAGACGACATCCTGAAAGATCCGCGCTATGGCAAGAATGCTCCGCGAAAAGGAATGCCGGAAGGTCACCTTCCCGTCAGGTCATATCTGGCGGTACCCGTAATTTCACGTTCGGGCGAAGTACTTGGCGGACTTTTCTTCGGTCACGCTGAGCCAAGGAAGTTTCAAATCGAGCACGAAACCACACTTCTGGGCATCGCCGGCCACGCCGCCACTGCGATCGACAACGCGCGCCTTCTGATGCGACTGGAGTCCCTCAATGCCGATTTGGAGCGACGCGTAGCCGAGGAGATATCGGAACGTATGAAGGCCGAGGAGCAGCTCCGGCAGTCTCAGAAGATGGAAGCTGTCGGTCAATTGACGGGCGGGATTGCACACGACTTCAACAACATGCTGGCCGTGATCATCGGCAGTCTGAATCTTGCCAAACGACGACTGGGCAAGGGAGAAATCGACGTGGACCGCTTCATCGAGGGAGCCATAGATGGTGCAAATCGGGCAGCCACGCTGACTCAGCGCCTACTGGCGTTTTCACGCCAACAGCCGCTTGCGCCCGAGGTCATGGACCTCAACAAGATGGTTGGCGGGATGAGCGAGCTGCTCGACCGGTCGCTGGGAGAACTCGTCCGTCTCGAGATGGTTCTGGCGGCCGGGGTTTGGCGGGTCAAAGCTGACCCCGCTCAGCTGGAAAGTGTCGTGCTAAATCTCGCAGTGAATGCGCGTGACGCCATGCCGAGGGGTGGCAAGCTGACGATCGAAACAAGCAATTCGTCTATAGACCAGAAGTATGCGCGTGAGTACGCGCTGACGCCCGGTCAGTATGTCCTGCTTGCCGTCACTGACAATGGCGTTGGAATGCCTGAAAACGTCCTTGGTAAAGTATTTGACCCATTCTTCACGACGAAGGAGGTGGGCAAGGGCACCGGCCTAGGTCTCAGCCAAGTCTACGGCTTCGTGCGGCAGTCGGGCGGTCACGTAAAGTTATATTCCGAAGTGGGAGTAGGAACGACGGTCAAAGTCTATCTTCCGCGCTTTTTCGGCGTCGAGGAGACATCGGGTGCGCCCGAGCCGAAGGCGAACATCGGCGCGAGCCTGCACAAAGAGACCATCCTCGTCGTAGAAGATGATGAGCGGGTTCGCAATATCTCGTCGGAAAGCCTGCGTGACCTGGGCTATACGGTCGTCGAGGCGGCAGGTGCTAAAGAGGCGATCAGAAAGATCGACGACGGACTCGTCCCGGATCTGCTCTTTACGGACGTGGTCATGCCCGACACGACAGGCGCCGAATTGGCGAGCCGGGCCTTAGAGCGATTGCCGGGGTTGAAGGTGCTGTTCACGACCGGCTATACGCGCAACGCCATTGTCCACAATGGCATGCTCGATGCCGGCAAACACTTGATTTCCAAGCCATTCAATATCGAAGACCTAGCGGCGAAGGTCCGCGGACTGCTCGATGAGATCTAGGTCCAATGCTGGTCTGTCCGACTTCGCACGAATCGCGCTGCCACGTTTGTTTGTTCAGTTCGGCGTAAACTCTCTGGTCCATCGGCTTGATAGCACACCCCAGAGACATGTCTGGAGCAAGAGGTAGTGCAGAAGTGGTCCGACTCAGAGGCCGACCCTGCCTTTGACCCGACTTCTTACAGCACGGTAAAGCTCACTACCGGGACCAGCCTGTGATTGAGCAGACACCAAGCCCTTTCGGATCCCAGCCCCTCCAAACCGCTCGAGGGCAAGCGCGTTGTGCGCTGAATATGGTCGCTGGAAGCTTCGGCGAAACTGACGGCCTCGCCTCGAAGTCGTCCGATGAAACCAGAGGAAACGCAGCAGCCGGCCAATCATCCGGGTTGCAAACGCGAGGGCCCGGCGACGATATCGGGAGATATCGAGGAAAAATCTTGCCTCACGACTGCATTCCCTGACTGCCGGTGGCTTTGGCTGCGCCCTGCACCGCCTGGTCACGCGGGTAAAAGCGAAAGCCTTTGAGCACCATCCGCAACGCATGCCAATGGATCCCCGCGATGACCTTCAATGTCAGCAACGGGTGACTGGCAAGAGCCTTGATCAGCGCGCCATCTGTCAACTCGTGACGCTTTCCCGACAGCGATGCCGCAATGACTGTATTGCCGTTCTCCTTGCCGTGGATGGACACCTCGACCCGCGCGGCCGGCGGCAGAACGCGAAATCCATATGACATGTCCATGCCCAGAAACGGCGAGACGTAGAATTCCTTAGGGCAATGCTGCTCGATAATCTCTGTCGTGGCGCCGTAGACCGGCAGCACATAGCTGTGCCGCTCGCCGAAGGTGTTGTGCACTTCGTAGATGATCGCCTCGACCGCACCGTCGAGCCTGAAGCAAAAATAGACACCCAGCGGGTTGAAGCCGTAGCCGAGAATGCGCGGCATGCAGAGCAGCTTGATTGTGAGCTGGTCGGTCCGGCATCCGGCACGACTGAGAAGGACCCGAGCTTGTTCGAGAAGCGAGAGGTCACTGCCGTCGCCATGGTCGGCGTCGTGGAAGCTGGCGAGATTGAAGCGGTCGTGCGAGAAGAACTTGAGACGTTTCGAAAGGCTGTCGATCTCGTTCAGATCGAGCAGCATCCAGAACACCCGGTAGCGGAGCCGATGCGTCCGGGGCAGGAGACGGCGGTGAACTACCCGACCAGTGTAGAGGCACGATGAAGGTGTCATGCAACAAGTCGCCCGGTCTGATATCGGCTCGCATTGCCGATGTAGATGCGGCCAGCTTCGTTTTCAACGCGCCACGGCCGCCGGACGCCGCCGAGGGTTTCGGCAACGGCGAGCCCCGACTGGAGTCCATCCTCGTGGAAACCGGCGCCGAAATAGGAGCCGCAGAACCATACGCGATCCTGGCCTTGCAAGGACCACAGGCGGCGCTGGGCACTCATGGCCGCGGCATCGAAGATCGGATGGCCGTAATGTTCCTCGTGCAAAATCTGCTTCGGTCCGGCCATGGGGTTGAGCGTCACGAACAGGTTTTGCGTCGTCGGCAACGGCTGGAGGGCGTTCATCCAGTAGGTCACGGTTGGATGCTCCGTGCTGCCTCTGCCGCCAATATAGTTCCAGCTGGCCCAGGCTGCTTTGCGCTGCGGCATCAAGGCCGGGTCTCTGTGGAGAACGGTGCGATTTTGGCTGTAGCGGAATGCTCCGAGCAGACCGCGCTCCGATGCCGTCGGCTCCTCCAGCAGAGCAAGCGCTTGGTCGGCATGCGCTGCGATGACGATGTCATCGAACTGGTCGGTGTGGCCACCGTTATCCCTGACCTCGACGCAGTCCCGGCAGCGCCGGATCGCCGCGACACCACGGGCAAGACGGATGCCATCCCTGAAACGATGCGTCAGCGCATCGACATAGGTTCGGCTGCCTCCGACGACCGTCCGCCATTGCGGTCGATTTCGCAGGCGCAGCAGCCCATGATTGTCATGAAAGCGAATGAACGAGGCGGCCGGATATTGCAGCATCAGGCTCGGCGAGGCCGACCAGATCGCCGAGGCCATCGGCAACAGATGGTCGCTGCGAAAGACCTCGCCGTAATAGCCGGCGTCGAGATATTGCTCCAGGGAGGAGAGATCGTCGAGAGACGACAGATCCCGCGGTGCCTCGCGATAGAACCGCCAAAGGTCGTTGAGCATCGACCAAAAACGAGGACGAAAGACATTGCTGCGTTGGGCAAACAGCCCGTTCAGGCTGCTCCCTGAGTATTCCAGTTCGCCTTCTTCGAGAGAGACCGCGAATGACATGTCAGAGGCGTGGGTCGGTACATCGAGATGGGCGAACAGCGCCGTGAGATTGGGATAGGTCTTCTCGTTATAGACGATGAACCCGGTATCGACCGGAATGACCCCATCGGGAGTGCTGACCTCGACGGTGTTGGAATGGCCGCCGAGCCGTCTATCCCGTTCATAGACGGTCACGTCATGCCGCTGGCTAAGGAGCCATGCAGCGGACATTCCGGATATGCCGGTTCCAACGACCGCAATCCGCTTCCGCAGTACGTGCTCGTCCTGCATCCGCCCCGTCCTCTGGCTAAGCCTGTTGAAGCGCCCTTTTTGACGTTCCAAGACTGATACGGACGAGGAACGATCTTGGATCACGTCCGCCGGCGGTGATCCAAAGCCGAACGGGACACGTATCAGAGTGTATGCAAATCACCGGTGCAGCGGCTAGGCTGGGGTACGGCGGGTGTCGGCCCGGGCCAGGGGAGAGACGGCGACGATGGGACAGTCGGCCGAAAACCACCATGCGTTACGAGGCTGAACCGATTACGCCGCAAAAAGCTGCCGACCTCGTTCGAGCAATCGCAACGCGCCGTGATCGCGAGGCGTTCAAAGACCTCTTCAATTTCTACGCGCCCCGCATCAAGTCGGTGCTGATAAGGGGCGGCGCGGCGGGCGAGATCGCCGAGGATCTGGCGCAGGAGACCTTGATCGCTGTATGGCGGAGGGCCAACAGCTATGATCCCCAGAGAGCGACCGTGTCCGCCTGGATCTTCACCATTGCCCGGAATCTACGCATTGATCGATTTCGGAGGGATCAGCGCGCGCAGCTTCATCAGGTGTACGAACTAATACTCCCCGCCGAGACTGATCCGCCGGATGTGCCGTTTGAGGCCGTCGAGCGAGAGAGCCGCGTGCGGGCGGCGCTGGACGGCTTGCCGGAGGATCAAGTCCGAGTGGTGGAGCTGTCATTTTTCGAAGGCAACGCCCATGGCGATATCGCCAAGAAGCTCGGCATTCCTCTCGGCACGGTAAAATCCCGGCTGCGGCTGGCCATGGCGCGCTTGCGCGACTTCCTTGGTGAGGACTCATGACGATCACACATCACCCGGGTGACGAAACGCTGGCGGCCTTCGCAGCGGGCACTCTTGACGAGCCCCGTAGCGTCGTCGTGGCAGCCCATGTCGCGCTGTGCCCGCATTGCCGGACGACAGTCGCTGCCTTCGAACAGTTTGGCGGCACATTGGTCGAGCGGGCGGTGCCGGTCGCCTCGCGCGCTGGGGCGCTGGACGAGGCGCTCGCGCGGTTGGACAAGGCCGCACCACTGGCGGCGGCCATCCGTCAAGCAGAGCCGGATTGTCCCGCGGTGCTTGCCCCCTACGAGGTTGGACAATGGCGATGGATCGGGCCCGGTGTTCACTGGAGAAGGGTTGAGGTTCCCGAGAGCGAGGGCACGCGCGTCTTCATGTTGAAATCCGCGCCAAGATCTTCGCTGCCCCACCACGGTCATTCCGGAGTCGAGTGGACCTGTGTGCTCCAGGGCGCGTTCCGCCACGATCTCGGGCGCTATGGTCCCGGCGACTTCGACGAGGCCGACAACACCGTCGACCACACTCCGTTTGTCGAAGAGGGAGATGTCTGCATCTGCCTGGTTGCCATGCAGGGCACTCTCCAACTGCGCGGCTGGCTTGGAAGACTGCTGCAACCTTTCGTTCGGTTGTGAATCCCACCACCATTTGCATCGGATCCTAAATGGCGGTTTCCACATTCGTCCTCGGTCTGGTCGGCGTTTCGGCGGCGCTCTCCGTCATCATGACCATCGCCTGGCTGGTCTGGCGCGGCTCGCGCAATTCGGGATGGGTCGACACGATCTGGACGTTCGGGCTTGGCTTGGTCGGCTTTGCCGGCGCCGTGATTGCCACGCCGATGCGTCTTCAGAGCGTCCTCGTCGCGGCGATGGCGGCGATCTGGTCGCTTCGGCTCGGATTACACATCGCGCGCCGCACGCGTGGAATCACGGACGATCCGCGCTATGCCAAGCTCATTCGGGGCTGGGGAGCCGACGCATCACTGAACATGTTCTGGCTGTTGCAGAAGCAGGCGCTCGTCAGCATTCCGCTCGGACTTTCGATGTGGCTCGCGGCTAATGCTCCCGGTTCGGTGCCCCCAGTGCAAGCCGTGATCGCGGTGCTGACTTTTGTCGTGGCGATCACAGGCGAAGCGACGGCTGACGAGCAACTTCGACGGTTTCGTCACGACACGGCGAACAAGGGAAAAGTCTGCGACGTCGGGCTGTGGAGGTGGTCGCGTCACCCCAATTACTTCTTCGAATGGCTCGGCTGGCTTGCTTATCCCGTACTGGCGATAGATCTCACGGGAAATGCACTTTGGGGATATTTCGCGCTTATCGCGCCGCTCTGCATGTACTGGCTGCTCGTCTATGTCTCAGGCATTCCGCCGCTCGAAGAACACATGCTGGCCAATCGCGGCGATGCATTTCGTAACTACCAGATGACCACGAACGTGTTCTTTCCCGGACCGCCGAAGACATCCACGGGAGGCTAGCTTGACACTGACAGAGACTGCGATCCGCCTCGGCGAAGCGTTGCCGTGGCCCGATAGCGTCAGCGCGGCCGTCATCAGCCGCCTGGTTGAACGTACGCAGCGTGACCTGGCGAAATCCCCGGGCGGTTTGGACGCAAGCTTCTCGCGCGCGATCGCGGCGTTGCCGGTCGCGATTAACACCGCCGAGGCGAATACCCAGCATTACGAGATCCCGGCACGGTTCTTCGAGCTGATCCTTGGCACACAGCGAAAGTACTCGTGCTGCTTCTATGGCGACGATCGCGACACGCTGGCAGAGGCCGAAGAGCGCGCGCTGGAAATCACCTCCGGGCATGCAAAGCTCGAGGACGGTCAGGATATTCTCGAGCTGGGATGCGGCTGGGGTTCCCTGTCGTTGTGGATGGCGCGGCGCTACCCGAATTCGCGCATCACCTCAGTGTCGAATTCCGCTTCGCAGCGGGAATTCATCCTTAGTCAGGCCGGGGCGGCGAATATCCGCAACCTCTCGGTCATCACCGCCGACATGAACGAGTTTTTGCCTAGCGACCAATTCGACCGCATCGTCTCCGTGGAGATGTTCGAGCATATGGTCAACTGGCGGCCTCTGCTGACACGCATGCGCGCCGCACTGCGTCCCGGCGGCCTGCTGTTCCTGCACATCTTCACGCACAAGTCAGGCTCATACCGCTTTTCGCCTGAAAACCGCTCGGACTGGATTGCGCAGCATTTCTTCACCGGCGGCATCATGCCGAGCCGTAGGTTGATCCGGCAGTTCCAGTATGTCTTCAGCGTGGATGCCGAGTGGCAGTGGAACGGCCGGCACTATGAGAAGACGGCCCGGGACTGGCTGGCCAATTACGACCGGCATCGAACCGAAATCTTCGAGGTGCTGAAGCAGGTCTACGGCAAGGACGCGCGTCTTTGGCAGCGGCGATGGCGCTTGTTCTTTCTAGCCACGAGCGGCCTGTTCGGCCACGCCGGCGGCGAGGTGTGGGGCGTCAGCCACCATCTACTGTCGCCGTCCCGTCCGTCCTGACCGTCAGGCGTTCGAAACGGCGCGAACGACTAGAGCGCTGACGAAGGCTGCGAGCGCGGAGGCGGCAGCACCATAAGCGATGTCGAGCACCGTGAGCTGCAGCGTCCAATTGCGCAGCGTTGCGAAATTGGTAAGGTCATACGTAGCGTAGGCGATCGCTCCGAAAAGCGCGGCCAATCCGATGACCGAGGTCACGGAACCCGACTTCAGTCCGGGCATGACGCCGAAGACGAGAAGTCCTACTGGATAAATCGCATAGAATGTCACCGCAGGGGCCACCCGGAGATCGGTCAGCAGAATATCTCCAAGTGTCGGACGATAGAGCGCAGGTCCCATCAAACTCAGCCAGATGGCGTCGACTGCGCCAAAGGCAATCAGCGCAGTGATATAGCCGGTCACATAAGCCATCGGGCTCTCCCATTCTCGCCGTACCTATACGCTCGAGAATGGCTCCTGGATCAGGACTTCCAATCGGCAATGCGGGTCAGTCCGGATTTCATCAAAAGGCGACAAGCACGCGTTGACGGGTCGCGATGGTCTGAGTTTGCCGGTCGCATGGGTACGCGTCGCGCTATCGCGAGAGACGGGATTTACGATCGATCCTACTTCGCTGCCTATTGCCCGGGCTGAACGAAGTCGGTTATGTCGACGTTGAACGGGCGCGGCCATCGCCCCGCCTCTTAACCCTCTGATGCCCAACGAAATTTAAGCGCATGCCGACAAAACTGCGGTCACGGATTGCTAAAAACGGCCCGCTGGGTACGCCGCCCCGCGCCGCCGTCGACACCATTCGCAAAGGATACCGACCCGATCCTCCGCCAGCAGCACGGAGCCCGCGGTCGTTTGGTTCTTCGTGTTCCTGCCAATCTTCATTGCTGCTCTACGCGATCGTCGGGAAAGATGCATGTGAGATGAGAGCTAGCCTAGCACTGAGGTGAGCGGCCGCTTTCGCGGGCCCGCGGCTTCGAGCGCTGTAGGAACACGTGTCCCGCAATCGCCTACACATCAATCCGCAAATTCAACACCGATACGGCCGCCTGAACGCCAGATTATACGGCAACTTCTTTCGACGCGATCTTTCGCAATCATGAGCTTGAACCGATCTCTTATGCTATGCCCAGCTGATAAGGGCAGCTCGACTGCTGCTCCGTGGTCCGTGATGTCGACGACGCGGCAACAGGTGCTCGATCCGTCGCCGAAAATGTAAGCGACCTCGTTTGTTTCGATGCGCTGTTGTCTGCGACGTTCCTGCACTGTTTCTATCTGCCTTTAGTCCTTGTCAGACGGCACGCCAGCTCGTGCTTGAACGCCGACGCCGTATTGTGGCCTTCGGCTTAGGGGCGGTGGAAGCGATCACTCTGTCGAGCGGCACGCCAAACGCGTAGGGTAGATGGGCTCCGATTGCCCTGCGTACCCGCGGCACTCTTCACCAATCCGCGAGGGCCAATCGTATAGCTATAACGATTGACATCGAGTTACCGCTCGCAACTTTAACGAAAGCAGGCTTGGCACGAGGTCGCGCGTTACTGCGCAGCCCTTCACTGGGTGAAGAGCCCACTAGCAGCGAGCCCGGCGACGACCTCGCTCAGCCCCATTCAATAGCGTTCAAGGCGGACCGCGGTTGGTTGTTGAGATCGGCCAAAGCGCGTCGGGCGCGCCGTAAGGTCGCGCAAGGTGCTGTGTCCTGCCTCGGCCACTTGGCTCAATTGCTCCGCGATGTACTTCCGACTTTCGTGATCGCCACCATGCGGAAGCTCAGCACACACTTGCTCTAAGACAACGTCTATGCCTGCCCGCACACGGGTGCTGAATTCGCCCATTGCAAAAGTTCCTCGAAGGTAGAAGCGCGTTAACATGCCGCATCCGATGCGAGAGCTCAACATCACAGTTCTCTGATGGTTATGAGGTGGCTTGGGCGGGTTCTTTGCAGCGTTCGTTCCTCGCCATCATCGTTCAGACTATCCTGCCGAGTTTGTTGGCGAGCGCGATGGCGGCCGAAATGGCAATGATTGATCGCATCGTTCGCCTCCTTGCTCTACCAGAGGATTCAATTGCTCCTACCGTTTTTGGCGGCGCGCACCGTCTCACTGAAGT
>NZ_JBFRFR010000103.1:0-24062 GCF_052114925.1 Bradyrhizobium sp. 2TAF36
AATCCAAGCGTCTTGATCGGTGCCGGCCTGCTTGCGCGCAACGCTGCCGCGAAGGGCCTCAAGGCAAAACCGTGGGTGAAGACGTCGCTCGCCCCGGGCAGCCAGGTGGTCGCGGCCTATCTCGCCGATTCAGGTCTGCAGGCCRATCTCGACAAGGTCGGCTTCAACCTGGTCGGCTTCGGCTGCACCACCTGCATCGGCAATTCCGGTCCGCTGCCCGAGGAGATCTCGAAGTCGATCAACGACAACGGCATCGTCGCGGCCGCCGTGCTCTCCGGCAACCGCAACTTCGAAGGCCGCGTCTCGCCGGACGTGCAGGCGAACTATCTCGCTTCGCCGCCGCTGGTCGTCGCCCACGCGCTCGCGGGCAGCGTCACCAAGAACCTCGCCGTCGAGCCGCTCGGTGAAGGCAAGGACGGCAAGCCGGTGTACCTCAAGGACATCTGGCCGACGACGAAGGAGATCAACGCCTTCATGAAGAAGTTCGTGACCGCGTCGATCTTCAAGAAGAAGTATGCCGACGTGTTCAAGGGCGACACCAACTGGCGCAAGATCAAGACGGTCGAGAGCGAGACCTATCGCTGGAACATGAGCTCGACCTATGTGCAGAACCCGCCCTATTTCGATGGCATGAAGAAGGAGCCGGAGCCGGTCACCGACATCATCGAGGCGCGCATCCTCGCCATGTTCGGCGACAAGATCACCACCGACCACATCTCGCCGGCCGGTTCGATCAAGCTCACCTCGCCCGCCGGCAAATATCTCAGCGAGCACCAGGTGCGTCCGGCCGACTTCAACCAGTACGGCACGCGTCGCGGCAACCATGAAGTGATGATGCGCGGCACCTTCGCCAACATCCGCATCAAGAACTTCATGCTGAAGGGCGCTGACGGAAATATCCCGGAAGGCGGTCTCACCAAGCACTGGCCCGACGGCGAGCAGATGTCGATCTACGACGCCGCGATGAAGTACCAGCAGGAGCAGGTGCCGCTGGTGGTGTTCGCCGGCGCCGAATACGGCAACGGTTCCTCGCGCGACTGGGCTGCGAAGGGCACGCGCCTGCTCGGCGTCCGCGCCGTGATCTGCCAGAGCTTCGAGCGTATCCACCGCTCCAACCTGGTCGGCATGGGCGTGCTGCCGCTGACCTTCGAAGAGGGCACCTCCTGGTCGTCGCTCGGCCTGAAGGGCGACGAGAAGGTCACGCTGCGCGGCCTGGTCGGCGACCTGAAGCCGCGTCAGAAGCTGACCGCGGAGATCGTCTCCGGCGACGGTTCGTTGCAGCGGGTTTCGCTGCTTTGCCGCATCGATACGCTGGACGAGCTCGATTACTACCGGAACGGCGGCATTCTGCACTACGTGTTGCGCAAGCTCGCGGCCTAAGCGCGAATTTGTGAACGGTGGCTCACCGCGACGTGAGTAGAAGGTTAAACGAGGGCGGCCTATCACAAGGCCGCCTTCGTGCGTTAGAACACGCGTCCGATGGTCCCGCCCGGCGGAAAACCTCGCCCTGGACGGTTAAATGTACGATGCCCGTAAGACTACGGTGACCATCAGGCGATAGGATCTTCCCCCACGCGTGCGAGGTGTGACGTTCAAAATGACTGCAATGATGGCTTCTAATCTGGTTTCGCGCTGGTCCGGTGCACTCTGGTCGGGAGCACTTGGTATCTGCGCCATCGTCGCCGTCATCCGTCCCGCCGAGGCTGATCCTCGCGCCGTAGTCGAGCTCTTCACATCGCAGGGCTGCTCCTCCTGCCCGCCCGCCGACCAGGTCATCGGCGATCTCTCCAACGACCCGTCGATCATCGCGCTGAGCATGCCGATCGACTATTGGGATTATCTCGGCTGGAAGGACACGCTTGCGGATTCGCGCTTCTCGGCGCGGCAGCGCGCCTATTCGCGCATGCGCGGCGACCGCGAGGTCTATACGCCACAAGTCGTGGTCAACGGTTCGACGCATGTCATCGGCAGCGATCGCGCCGGCATCGAGAGCGCGATCGGCAAGACCGACAACGGCGCAGGCGTAATGAGCGTGCCGGTGACGATGTCGCTTGCAGGCAAGCAGATCAACGTGTCGGTGGCGGCGAGCAAGGAGTCGGCGGTCTCGCACGGTGAGGTCTGGATCTGCTCGATCACGAAATCGGTGCCGATCGCAATCAGCCGCGGCGAAAATCGCGGACAGCAGATCACCTATCACAACGTCGTGCGCAACCTGCTCAAGGTCGGCGACTGGAACGGGCGTCCGGAAAGCTGGACGGTGCCGTTGGAAAATCTCACGCGCGACGGCGTCGACGGCGCTGTGGTCTATGTCCAGGACGGCAGCCGTGAGAAGCCGGGTGCGATGCTTGGCGCGGCGTACACGTCGCTGCACTAGATCCGATCTCTCTCGCCAGCGTCGTACTCGCTCTCACGCCTCATGGTGAGGAGCGCCCTCGCGCGCGAGGCGGACGATGCTACGCATCGCCGCGAGAACCATGCAGGCGCGGCTGATGCAGCGCGGCCTTCCATCCTGCGAGACGCCGCTTCGCCGCTCCCCAGGATGAGGGGAGAGAGTTGTCTTCGCGTTAATCAGAGGGAAGTTGGTCGTGCCGGAAACATCTCGGCACAAACCAAAAAGGACCAACTTGCGTTGGCCCTCCTTGTCGCGCGTACAGACCCGATCCTGACGGCCCCGGGGGGCTGGGGGCTGAGGAATCCGGAACCGAAAGGACCGGGTCAACGCACACAGGTCTTTTCGCAATGCAGGGCGGCAGGCGCTTGGCGGAAAAGCGGCGATATCAAGATTCCTTCTAACGATCCCGTGACGGTTTGCCGCGACAGAATTCCACTCCTGCGTGTGCTCCGATTCGCACCCGATTCAATCAGTTGAGTGAAGAGCCCCTTGCGGCGGGGAACGGTTGGCGCGATCATGCAATTGTCATGATCCGCGGTTCCGGGGACGGTCCTTCGCGGATGCGATCATGCCGCGAGATGAGGAGGCGCTCGATGAGTCTGACGCCGGAGGATGCCGATCCGAGCGAGCAGCGCGCCGTGGCGCGCCCCACCGCTGCGAATGCCCAACCCAACCGGGTGACATTCAACCGGCTGGAACTGAACCGCATCCTCAACCTCTACGGCCGCATGGTCGCCGACGGCGAGTGGCGCGACTATGCCATCGACTTCCTGAAGGACCGCGCGGTGTTCTCGGTCTTCCGCCGCGCCTCGGAGGTGCCGATCTATCGCATCGAGAAGGACCCGCGGCTGGCGCGCAAGCAGGGCATGTACAGCGTGATCTCGGCGACTGGCCTGATCCTGCGCCGCGGCCACGAGCTCGAGCGCGTGCTGCTGGTGATCGATCGCAAGCTGGCGGTGGTTTAGCCTTACGGACGGTGCCGTAGGGTGGGCAAAGGCGCACCGCGCCGTGCCCACCATCTTTCCTCAATCGCCGGGCATCTGGGCACGCTTCCGCCTTCGCTCTCCGAGCTACGGCGGACAAGTCGCTTTGCCCGCCCTACGAGACCGGGGTTATTTCGGCACCGTGCTCGCGCCTTCGCCCAGATCCCGCTGCATCATCACCGTGTCGAGCCAGCGGCCGAATTTCAGGCCAACATTGGGATGCGTGCCGATCATCTTGAAACCGCCGCGCGTGTGCACGCCGATCGAGCCGGCATTGGCGGAATCGCCGATCACCGCGATCATCTGGCGGAAGCCGCGCGCCTCGCATTCGGTGATCAGCCGGTCCAGCAGCAACGAGCCGATGCCGCGGCGGTGGAACGCGGGATCGAGATAGATCGAGTTCTCGACCGTGAAGCGGTAGGCCGGCCGCGGCCGGTAGGCGCCGGCATAGGCATAGCCGGCGACGCTACGATCGAGGATGGCGACGAAATAGGGATAGCCACCGTCGATCAGCGCGCGGTAGCGGCGCGTCATCTCGGCCAGATCCGGCGGCGCCAGCTCGAATGTCGCGGTGCCCTCGCGGACGGCCTGCTTGTAGATGGCGGTGATGGCGGGAAGGTCGGCCTCAATGGCGGGCCTGATCTCAGGTGCGGACATGGCGGCGAGATTAGAGCCTTCCCGCGGTCACTGGAAGGGGCAACGCCGCTTCCCCATGCTCCGTCATTGCCAGCGCAGCAGCCCTCCAATCTTCTCCGCTGTCATGCCCCGCGCAGGCGGGGCATCCAGTACTCCGAGACAGCGCGGCTAGAACCGAGCCGCTGCGGCGTACTGGATTGCCCGCCCCAGTGCGCAATTGCGCACAAGGCGGGCGATGACAGCGGGGGGCGTCGCGCATCCCGGCCCAAACAAAAACCCCGGCCTCTCGGCCGGGGTTCGTATCCGTTCCCTCGTCGAAGCGCTTAGTCGCGCTGGCCGAGGAGCTGCAGGAGCAGCGTGAACAGGTTGATGAAGTTCAGGTACAGCGACAGTGCGCCGGTGATGGCCGCACGCTCTGCGATGTCACCGCCGGCCGAGGCGTAGCCGTAGATGTAGTCGTTCTTCAGCCGCTGGGTGTCCCAGGCGGTGAGGCCCGCGAACACCAGCACGCCCACCACCGAGACGATGAACTGCAGCATCGTGCTCGCCAGGAACAGGTTGACCAGGCTCGCGATGATGATGCCGATCAGGCCCATGAACAGGAACGAGCCCATCCCGGTCAGATCACGCTTGGTGGTGTAGCCGTAGAGGCTCAGTGCGCCAAACGTGGCCGCGGTGATAAAGAACACCCGCACGATCGAGGTGTGCGTGAACACCAGGAAGATCGAGGACAGCGAGATGCCCATCAGCGCCGCGAACACCCAGAACAGGATCTGCGCGGTCGAGGGGGCGAGACGGTTGATGCCCGCCGAGATCACGAACACCATCGCGAGCGGCGCGAGCATGAACAGCCACTTCAGGGGGCTGACGAACATCGCGTAGCCGAACGGCGTCAGGAACAGCTTGCCGACGCGGACGGCTTCCGGGGTCGGAACGTCGGTCACGGCGGCCATATAGACGCCGAGCGCGGCCAGGCCGGTGATGGCGAGGCCGATGCTCATGTAATTGTAGATGCGCAGCATATAGGCGCGCAGGCCGGCATCGACCGTCGCGGCGTCAACACGCCCGGCGGCCCTGCCGAAAGGAGAAGCGTAGTTACGGTCTAGGTCCGACATGGTCGAATTCCCGTTGGTTAGCCCGGTCCGGCATGAGGGTCGCCATGCCGCCGGTTCGTCAAATTCTATCTCGGATACCGATCTGTGCCGACTAAATTCTGGCTCATAATCGGGGGTCCGAACCCATTGGATATGTGGGAAACTAACACATTCGCTGCAACCGTCCACGCGCGGCTGAATGTCGCCCTCGCCCGCAATCCTGGCGAGCAGACGTGGTTAATCGCTGGAATCGTGCGATTCCGACATCGCGGGGTCGCCCGCTACCATTTGTCACAAATTCCGCAACACCGTGGCGGGCTTTTTGTTCAATGCCAGCAGCGTCCCAGCGAGCCCAAGTCCGACCGTGACGACCAGGGCCGCCGCGACCACGCCGGCCGCGCTGCCGGCCTGCCAGACGAAACTCAGCGTCATCAGCCGCGTCACGATCATCCAGGCCGCGACGCTGCCGGCGATCACGCCGAACACCGCGGTGGCAAGTCCGATCAGCAGGTATTCGAGGGCATAGGCGCCGAGCAGCCGCAGCCGGGTCGCGCCGAGGGTCTTGAGGATCACCGCATCGTAGACCCGGTGGCGGTGGCCGGCGGCGAGCGCGCCGCCCAGCACCAGGATCGCCGAGATCAGGGTCACCGCGCTGGCGCCGCGGATCGCGAGCGCCAGATTGGTCACGACCGAGCCGACCGTCTCCATCACCTCGCGCACGCGCACGCTCGTCACCATCGGATAGGTGTCGGCGACTTGCCTGATGATCTTGCCGTCGCCGGCCGCGGTGCCGCCGGCCTCGGTGAGCGTCGCGATATGGGTATGCGGCGCGCCCTTGAAGGCGTTGGGCGAGAACACCAGCACGAAATTGATGCCCATGCCCTGCCAGTCGATGGTGCGCAGATTGCCGATTTTGGCCGGGATGTCGCGGCCGAGCACGTTGACCACGATCTCGTCGCCGAGCTTGAGACCGAGCCCGTCGGCGATCTTCTTCTCCATCGAGACCAGCAGCGGGCCGGAATAGTCGGCGCTCCACCATTCGCCCTCGACCACCTTGGAACCCTTCGGCAGCTCGGCGGTATAGGTCAGGCCGCGGTCGCTTTGCAGCACCCATTCGGAATCGGTGGTGGGCTTGAGGTCCTCGGCACGCACGCCGCGCGCGGCAACGATGCGGCCGCGCAGCATCGGCACGTCCTCGACCTTTGCGCCCGGCGCGATCCGGCGCAGATAGCCGTCGAACTGCTCGGCCTGCGTGCTCGGGATGTCGATGAAGAAGAACGACGGCGCGTGCTCAGGGAGGGCCGCAAGGAACTGCCGGCGCAGATTGCCGTCGATCTGGGTGATGKTGACGAGCACGGCGAGCCCGAGCCCGAGCGACAGCACGACGGAGGGCGTCAGCGCGCCGGGCCGGTGGATGTTGGCGATCGCCAGCCGCAGCATCGGCAGGCGCGTGCGCGGCAGCCGGCGCGCGATCGTCATCAGCAGGGCGGCGATGCCGCGGAGCAGGGCGAACACGACGACGGAGGAGGCCACGAACACCGCGGCGATGCGCTTGTCGAAGGACAATCCGATCACGACCGCGATCAGCAGCGCGATCACGACGGCCATGAACACGACATAACTCCAGCGCGGCCGGTGCCATTCGGAGCTGATGGTGTCGCGGAACAGTGCGGCGACAGGCACGTCGTGCACGCGCCCGAGCGGCCACAGGCCGAAGGCGAGCGCCGTGAGCAGGCCGTAGACGAAGGACAGCGCAAGCTCGTCGGCATGTACGGCCGGCACCACCGGCAGCGGCAGCAGTTTTCCGAACAGGCCGACGATGGCGAACGGCATGGCGGCGCCGAGCGCAAGGCCGATCACCGAGCCAATTCCCGCCAGCAGGAGGACCTGCGCCAGATAGATACCGAACACGTCGCGGCCGGTGGCGCCGACCGCCTTGAAGGCCGCGATCACCTCGAGCCGGCGGTCGATATGGCTCTTGACGGCATTGGCGACGCCGACGCCGCCGACCAGGAGCGCGGCGAGGCCGACCAGCGTCAAGAATTGCGTGAAGCGGTTGATGTTGCGCTCGAGCTGCGGCGAGGCATTGGAGCGGCTGCGGATCTCCCAGCCGGCCTGCGGCGCAGCGTTGCGCGCGTCCGCGATGAAGGCGTCGGTGGCGCGCTCGCTGTTGCCGGTGTCAGGCAGCTTCACCCGGTAGACCCAGCGCACCAGGCTGCCGGGCTGGATCAGGCCGGTGGCGCGCAGGCCCGCCTCGCTGATCAGGAAGCGCGGCCCGAAACCGATGCCGCCGGCGAGCTTGTCGGGCTCGGCTTCGACGGTGCTGCGGATCTGGAACGTTGCGCTCCCGATGGTGACGCGGTCGCCGGTCTTCAGCGACAGCCGCGCCAGCAGCGTCGGATCGGCGGCGGCACCGAACGCGCCGTCGCGCTCCGCGAGCAGGTCGGACATCGGCAGAGGCGGCGCCAGCGTCAGCTGACCCAGCATCGGATAGGTGTCGTCGACCGCCTTCATCTCGACCAGCGCGAGCTGGCCGTCGGCGGCGCGCGCCATGCCGCGCAAGGTCGCGGCTGTCGAGACCGTGCCGCGCGAGCGCAGGAATGAGACCTCCTCGGGCTTCGCCTCGCGCTGGAACAGCACGAAGGAGACGTCGCCGCCGAGCAGCGTGCGGCCCTCGCGGGCGAGACCGTCGCTCAGGCTTGCCGAGACCGAGCCGACGCCGGCGATGGCCATCACGCCGAGCGCGATGCAGGCGATGAAGACATAGAAGCCGCGCAGGCCTCCGCGCAACTCGCGCAGCGCGTAGCGCAGCGACAGCGCGACGCCGTTGGGTTTCGCGAACGGTTCGGCCGCGATGCTCATGCCGGCGCAGACTGGGTGTCGATGCGGCCGGAGCGCAGGCGGATCACGCGATCGCAGCGCTGCGCGAGCGAGGAATCGTGCGTGACCAGCACCAGCGTCATGCCGCGCTCGGCATGTTTGTTGAACAGAAGATCGACGATCTGCTTTCCGGTGGCCTCGTCGAGATTGCCGGTCGGCTCGTCCGCGACGAGGATGGCGGGATCGGGCGCCAGCGCGCGGGCGAGCGCGACGCGCTGCTGCTCGCCGCCGGACAGCTGCGTCGGATAGTGATGCAGGCGATCGCCGAGCCCGACCGATTGCAGCTCCTGCGCCGCGCGTCTTGCAGCGTCAGGGTTGCCGGCGAGTTCGAGCGGCACGGCGACGTTCTCGAGCGCCGTCATGGTCGGAATCAGATGGAAGGACTGGAAGACGATGCCGACCTGGCGGCCGCGGAAGCGGGCCAGCGCGTCCTCGTCGAGGGCATTGAAAGGCGTGCCTGACACCACCACCTCTCCGCTATCAGGACGCTCTAGCCCCGCCATCACCATCAGCAGCGTGGATTTGCCCGAGCCTGACGGGCCGATCAGGCCGATCGTCTCGCCCGAGGCGACCCGCAGGCTGATATCCTTGAGGATGTGAACGCGTGCCGCGCCCGTACCCAATGAAAGATTGACGTTGGAGATGGCGATGGTGTCCGGCGCGGTGCCGGCGAGCGAAGAGGTTTCGATGCGACTGTCCATGGTCCGGTCATATGGCAACTCCGCATACGCGGTCGAGAGGCGTTACGGATTCTTCATGCACATAGCCGTGTTGATGATCGCTTTGATGACGGTGGTGGATCCGGCGTGGGCCGAAGCGACAAAGCCGGTCAAGCTTGTCGTTCTCGGCGATTCCCTGAGCGCCGGCCTCGGCCTCCCGGCCCAGGACGCATTCCCCACAAAACTTCAAAAAGCCTTGCAAGCCAAAGGCATAGCGGTCGACATGACCAATGCCGGCGTGTCCGGCGACACCTCGTCCGGCGGCCGTGACCGGCTCGACTGGTCGGTCCCGGACGGAACCGACGGCGTGATCGTCGAGCTCGGCGCCAACGACGCGCTGCGCGGCATCGACCCCGATTTGACGCGGACCGCGTTGACCGACATTGTCCAGCGATTGAAGACACGCAAGATCGCGGTGATGCTGTGCGGCATGCTGGCGCCGCCGAATTACGGCGCGGAATACGCCGCGCGCTTCAATTCGATTTATCCGGATCTTGCGAAAAAATTCGACGTGCCGCTCTATCCGTTCTTCCTCGACGGCGTCGCGGCCGACGCCAAGCTCAACCAGGCCGACGGCATTCATCCGACCGCGGCCGGCGTCGACATCATCGTTAACAACATCATGCCCACGGTGGAGGCATTTTTGCGCAACATAAGCGAGCAGCGCCGCTGAAAAGCGGGCAGCGCTAACCGTAATTCCCAGGGTTTTACCGGGGTGAGGCGCGCGATGCTTCGCAGAGTCACACAACTGCGATAGGAATCAGGGTACCGGTGATTCGTCGCCGGCTCTACAATTTGGATATGATCCTTCCCAGGGATCATGCCCAAGCATCGGGAGTGCGAAACGATGCCGCGTTTGTTCACAGGTCTGGAAATTCCGGCCGAGATCAGCCAGACGCTTTCCAATTTGCGGGGCGGCCTTCCCGGCGCCCGCTGGATCGATCCCGAAAATTATCACGTTACCCTGCGCTTCATCGGCGATATCGACGGCATGTCCGCTAACGAGATCGCATCAATGCTGTTTCGCGTTGATCGCAAGCCCTTCGAGGTGAAGGTGCAGGGGCTCATGAGCTTCGGCGGCCGCAAGCCGCGCGCGGTGGTCGCAACCATCGCGCCGAGCAAGCCGCTGATGGAATTGCAGGCCGAGCTCGAACGCATGATGCAGCGGATCGGCCTCGACCCTGAGGGGCGCAAGTTCACCCCGCATGTCACGCTGGCCCGGCTGCACGACGCGTCCGACCGCGACGTCGCCGACTATCTCTCGCTGCGCGGTTACTTCCCGAGCAAGGCGTTCATGGCCGAACGGTTTGTCTTGTTCTCGTCCCGCGCATCGACCGGCGGCGGCCCCTATGTGGTCGAGGACGCCTACGAGCTGTGTGAGTAGCACCGCTCTCGTGCCCCGGACGCGGCGCAGCGCCATCAGCGCGTTTACGCGCGTCTTCGACACGCTACGGCGGTGCGCTGCTGGGCCGGGGCCCATCGCTCCACGATGGATGTACGAAATAGTGGGTCCCCGCTCTGCGCACCGTCACTGCTTCCCGTAGCGCGTCCGGGACGCGGAACGCATACCCCGCCCACCAATTCACGGCTTGCAATTTCCGCGCATCTCTGGCGGTAAAGAGCCATGCTCTCCACCCCCAGTTCCTCATTCCGCGAGGCATACCAGGCCCAGATCGCGTCCGGCGCGATCGAGCCCGATGCTGCGCAGGCCGACATCGCCGAAGCCTATGCGGCGCTCGACCAGCGGCTCGCGAACTACAAGCCGCAGCGCAAGCAGGGCCTGCTCAGCCGTTTGTTCAGCGGCGACAAGGACGAGGCGCCGCGCGGGCTCTACGTCCATGGCGAAGTCGGCCGCGGCAAGACCATGCTGATGGACCTGTTCTTCCAGCACAGTACCGTCGAGCACAAGCGCCGCGCGCATTTCCACGAGTTCATGGCGGAAGCGCATGAGCGCATCTACGATTATCGCCAGGGCATCTCGCGCGGCGAGATCGCCGATGGCGACGTCATCACGCTGACCGCGAACGCGATCTTTGAGGAAAGCTGGCTGCTTTGCTTCGACGAATTCCACGTCACCGACATCGCGGACGCGATGATCCTCGGCCGCCTGTTCGCAAAGCTGTTCGAGCTCGGCACCGTGGTCGTCGCGACCTCCAACGTCGCGCCCGACGATCYCTACAAGGGCGGCCTGAACCGTTCGCTGTTCCTGCCCTTCATCAAGCAGATCACCGACCACATGGACGTGCTGCGGCTCGATGCGCGCACGGATTTCCGCCTGGAAAAGCTTCAGGGCGTGCCGATGTGGCTGACGCCGGCCGACGGCGACGCCGGCGCGGCCCTCGACCGCGCCTGGTCGAAAATGACAGGCGGCGCCAAATGCAAGTCGCGCGATATTTCGTTCAAGGGCCGCATCCTGCACGTGCCGTGCTCGGCCCATGGCGTGGCGCGGTTCGGATTTGYGGATCTCTGCGAAAAACCGCTCGGCGCGTCCGACTACCTCCGCCTCGCGCACGACTATCACACCATCCTGGTCGACCATATTCCAGTGATGGATTTTTCCCAGCGCAACGCCGCCAAGCGTTTCATCACGCTGATCGATACGCTCTATGACAATGCCGTGAAGCTGATGGCCTCGGCCGATGCCAATCCGATCTCGCTCTACCTCGCCCACGAGGGCAACGAGGCCATGGAGTTCAAGCGGACGGCCTCGCGCCTGATCGAGATGAGCTCGGAATCCTATTTGGCGCTGCCTCACGGCCGCAAGGATTCCACCGCCAGCGGCTCCACCAAGGGTCTGGTGGAGACTTAAGTCCTATTTGCCAGCGCTGTCATTCCGGGGCGTCGCAAAGCGACGAGCCCGGAATCCATACTCCCGCTGGTGGTTATGGATTCCCAGATGCGCAATTGCGCATCGTAGCTCGCGACTTTCGTCGCGCCCCGGAATGACAGGGATGCGCTTCAATGTTCGCCAAGCCCGACAATTGGGCATCCACCGACTTGAACGGGGGGAGCGAAAGGGATAACCACCCGTCTCAGTTTTCCCCTCCTTAACGTGTCTAAAGGACAGGTTCACATGGCGCGCGACAAGATTGCTTTGATTGGCTCCGGTCAGATCGGCGGAACGCTGGCTCATCTCATCGGCCTGAAAGAACTGGGCGACGTKGTGATGTTCGACATCGCCGAGGGCGTGCCGCAGGGCAAGGCACTCGACATCGCCCAGTCCTCGCCGGTCGACGGTTTTGACGCGCACTACACCGGCGCCAATTCGTACGAAGCCCTCGACAACGCCAAAGTCTGCATCGTCACCGCCGGCGTGCCGCGCAAGCCCGGCATGAGCCGCGACGATCTCCTCTCCATCAACCTGAAGGTCATGGAGCAGGTCGGCGCCGGCATCAAGAAATACGCCCCCGACGCCTTCGTCATCTGCATCACCAACCCGCTGGACGCGATGGTGTGGGCGCTGCAGAAGGCTTCGGGCCTGCCGCACAAGAAGGTCGTCGGCATGGCCGGCGTGCTGGATTCCTCGCGCTTCCGCTACTTCCTGGCCGACGAGTTCAACGTCTCGGTCGAGGACGTCACCGCCTTCGTGCTCGGCGGTCACGGCGACACCATGGTGCCGCTGGTGAAGTACTCCACCGTCGCCGGCATTCCGCTGCCCGACCTCGTCAAGATGGGCTGGACCTCGCAGGCGCGCCTCGACGAGATCGTCGACCGCACCCGCAACGGCGGTGCCGAGATCGTCAATCTGCTCAAGACCGGCTCGGCCTTCTACGCGCCTGCTGCTTCCGCGATCGCGATGGCCGAGAGCTATCTGCGGGACAAGAAGCGCGTGCTGGCCAGCGCCGCCTACCTCAACGGCGAATACGGCGTGAAGGACATGTATGTCGGCGTGCCCGTCGTGATCGGCGCCAAGGGTGTCGAGCGCGTCGTCGAGATCGAGCTCACCGGCAAGGACCGCGAGGCTTTCGACAAGTCGGTCGGCGCCGTACAGGGCCTGGTCGATGCCTGCAAGAAGATCGCGCCCGATCTTCTCGGCCGCTAAGCGCAAAAATCCCCGCCGAAGACCGAAATCCGGTCTTCGGCGGTTTCACTTCCGGGGCCCGGCTGACCGGGTGGGCGCCCGGTTCGGCAGTCCAGAGATCTCGATGTCAAAGAATCCGGGTTGCAGTTCCTGTGGTATATGGTATGCCAGCCACAAGACTGAGGTGGGCCCTAGAGGTCACCGCCCGCGGGTTCAGGGAGCGACCATATGAATATCCATGAATATCAGGCCAAAGCGCTGCTGAACGAGTTCGGCGTCGCGATCTCAAAGGGCGTCCCCGTCCTGAAGCCCGCGGACGCGGAAGCCGCCGCCAAGGCCCTCCCGGGCCCGGTCTGGGTGGTGAAGAGCCAGATCCACGCTGGTGGCCGCGGCAAGGGCAAGTTCAAGGAAGCCTCGGCCGGCGACAAGGGCGGCGTCCGTATCGCCAAGTCGGCCGCGGAGGTCACCGAATTTGCCAAGCAGATGCTGGGCGCCACCCTCGTGACGATCCAGACCGGCCCCGCCGGGAAGCAGGTCAACCGCCTCTACATCGAGGACGGCTCGGACATCGACAAGGAGTTCTACCTCTCGATCCTGGTCGACCGCGAAACCTCCCGCGTCTCCTTCGTGGTGTCGACCGAAGGCGGCGTCAACATCGAGGACGTCGCGCACAACACGCCCGAGAAGATCGTCACCTTCTCGATCGATCCCGCGACCGGCATCATGGGCCATCACGGCCGCACCGTTGCGAACGCGCTGAAGCTGTCCGGCGATCTCGCCAAGCAGGCCGAAAAGCTCACCGCGCAGCTCTACACCGCCTTCGTCGCCAAGGACATGTCGATGCTGGAGATCAACCCGCTGGTCGTGACCAAGCAGGGCCAGCTCCGCGTGCTCGACGCCAAGGTGTCGTTCGACGACAACGCGCTGTTCCGTCATCCCGAGGTGCTCGCGCTGCGCGACGAGACCGAGGAAGACGCCAAGGAAATCGAGGCGTCGAAATACGACCTCAACTACGTCACCCTCGACGGCAACATCGGCTGCATGGTCAATGGCGCCGGCCTCGCGATGGCGACGATGGACATCATCAAGCTCTACGGCATGGCGCCGGCGAACTTCCTCGACGTCGGCGGCAGCGCCAGCAAGGAAAAGGTCGCGGCCGCCTTCAAGATCATCACCGCCGATCCGAACGTGAAGGGCATCCTGGTCAACATCTTCGGTGGCATCATGAAGTGCGACGTGATCGCCGAAGGCGTCACGGCCGCCGTGCGCGAGGTCGGCCTCAGCGTGCCGCTGGTGGTCCGCCTCGAAGGCACCAATGTCGAGCTCGGCAAGAAGATCATCCGTGAATCCGGCCTGAACGTGGTGCCGGCCGACAATCTCGACGACGCCGCGCAGAAGATCGTGAAGGCCGTCAAGGGAGGCTGAGGCCATGACCCAGGACCATCTCGCCGCATCATCTCCGCTTGCAGAGCACGCGCGCCTCGCCGCGTTCGCCGGCGAATGGAATGGCGAAGAGGTGGTCTTCCCGTCGCGCTGGGTCGCCGGCGGGCCGGCGACCTCGCATGTCGTCGCGCGCATGGATCTCAACGGGTTCTACCTGATCCAGGACTGTGTCCAGATGCGCGACGGCAAGCAGGCTTTCGCCACCCACGGCCTCTTCACCTACGACCGCGACGACCGGACCTACAAATTGTTCTGGTACGACTCGCTCGGCTACACGCCGCCCTCGCCCGCCTCCGGCGGCTGGGTCGGCAAGACCCTGACGCTGGTGCGCGGCTCGCTCCGCGGCAATGCGCGCCACGTCTACGAAATCATCGATGACGATTCCTACTCGTTGAAGATCCAGTTCTCGCCGGACGCGGAAGGCTGGGCCGACGTGCTCACCGGCATCTACCGCCGCATCCACTGACCTCTCACTCGTTAGTTCGCGAAAGCAGACCTCATGTCCATCCTGATCGACAAGAACACCAAGGTCATCTGCCAGGGCTTCACCGGCAAGAACGGCACCTTCCACTCGGAGGCCGCGCTCGCCTACGGCACCAAGATGGTCGGCGGCACCTCGCCGGGCAAAGGCGGCGCCACCCATCTGGGCCTGCCGGTGTTCGACACGGTGCGCGAGGCGCGTGAGAAGACCGGCGCCGATGCGTCGGTGATCTACGTGCCGCCGCCGGGCGCCGCGGATGCGATCTGCGAAGCGATCGATGCGGAGATCCCGCTGATCGTCTGCATCACCGAGGGCATTCCTGTTATCGACATGGTGCGTGTGAAGCGCTCGCTGGCCGGTTCCAAGTCGCGCCTGATCGGGCCGAACTGCCCGGGCGTCATGACCGCCGGCGAGTGCAAGATCGGCATCATGCCCGCCAACATCTTCAAGACCGGCAGCGTCGGCATCGTCTCCCGTTCCGGCACGCTGACCTATGAAGCCGTGTTCCAGACCTCGCAGGAAGGCCTCGGCCAGACCACCGCGGTCGGCATCGGCGGCGACCCGGTCAAGGGCACCGAGTTCATCGACGTGCTGGAAATGCTGCTCGCCGACCCCAAGACCGAATCGATCATCATGATCGGCGAGATCGGCGGTTCCGCCGAGGAGGACGCCGCCCAGTTCCTCAAGGACGAGGCCAAGCGCGGCCGCAAGAAGCCGATGGTCGGTTTCATTGCCGGCGTCACCGCGCCTCCCGGCCGCCGCATGGGCCATGCCGGCGCGATCATCTCCGGCGGCAAGGGCGACGCCGGTTCCAAGACCGATGCGATGAAATCGGCTGGGATTACAGTGTCTCCGTCTCCCGCCCGCCTCGGCCACACGCTTGCCGAAAAGTTGAAAGGCTAATTCACTTCTTCGTACTTTTCCGGGCGAAGTTTCGTAGCAAATAGGATAAATGGTGCCTGTCGCGCTGGGCCTCTGCCGGGGAGCTCAGCGCCAGCGCCGTTTGTTATGCGCGAACCGAAATCGCCAGGAACTTAAGCATGTCTCGCCAGGACGCGAACGCAGCCTTTGCCCTCTCTTCCTTTTTGCAGGGCACCAACGCCACCTACATCGACGAAATCTACGCCCGCTACGAGAAGGACCCGTCCTCGGTCGACGCCGAGTGGCAGGAGTTCTTCAAGAGCCTCAACGACCAGCCCGGCGATATCAGCAAGAACGCCGAAGGCCCGTCCTGGGAGCGCGCCAACTGGCCGCTGACCCCGCAGGACGACCTCACCTCCGCCCTCGACGGCAACTGGGCCCAGGTCGAGAAGGCGGTCGGTGCCAAGATCGCCGCCAAGGCGCAGGCCCAGGCGGGCAACAAGGGCGCTGATTTCTCGTCCGCCGACCTGCTCCAGGCCACGCGCGACTCCGTCCGCGCGCTGATGCTGATCCGCTCCTACCGCATGCGCGGCCATTTCCACGCCAAGCTCGATCCGCTCGGCATCGAAGCCCCGCGCAACCGCGAAGAGCTCGACCCGCGCACCTACGGCTTCAGCGAAGCCGATTTCGACCGCAAGATCTTCCTCGATCACGTGCTGGGTCTCGAATACGCCACGCTGCGCGAGATCACCGCGATCTGCGAGCGCACCTACTGCCAGACGCTCGGCGTTGAGTTCATGCACATCAGCAACGCCGCGCAGAAGGCGTGGATCCAGGAGCGCATCGAGGGCCCGGACAAGGAAATCTCGTTCACCCGCGAAGGCCGGCGCGCGATCCTGACGAAGCTGGTCGAAGCCGAAGGTTTTGAGAAGTTCTGCGACACCAAGTTCACCGGCACCAAGCGCTTCGGCCTCGACGGCGGCGAATCGCTGATTCCTGCGCTCGAGCAGATCATCAAGCGCGGCGGCAATCTCGGCGTGAAGGAAGTCGTGCTCGGCATGCCGCATCGCGGCCGCCTCAACGTGCTGACGCAGGTGATGGGCAAGGCGCACCGCGCCCTGTTCCATGAATTCAAGGGCGGCTCGGCCAACCCTGATGCTGTCGAAGGCTCCGGCGACGTCAAGTATCACCTCGGCGCCTCCTCGGACCGCGAGTTCGACGGCAACCGCATCCATCTGTCGCTGACGGCGAACCCCTCGCATCTCGAGATCGTCGATCCCGTGGTGCTCGGCAAGGTCCGCGCCAAGCAGGACCAGCACGGCGATCCGCCGGACCAGCGCATCTCGGTGATGCCGCTGCTGATGCATGGCGACGCTGCGTTCGCCGGCCAGGGTGTGGTCGCGGAATGCTTCGGCCTGTCTGACCTGAAGGGCTACCGCACCGGCGGCTCCGTGCACTTCATCGTCAACAACCAGATCGGCTTCACCACCTATCCGCGCTACTCGCGCTCCTCGCCCTATCCGTCTGACGTGGCGAAGATGATCGACGCGCCGATCTTCCACGTGAACGGCGACGATCCGGAAGCGGTGGTTTTCGCGGCCAAGGTCGCGACCGAATTCCGGCAGAAATTCCACAAGCCCGTCGTCATCGACATGTTCTGCTACCGCAGGCATGGCCATAACGAAGGCGACGAGCCGGCTTTCACCCAGCCGGTGATGTACAAGAGGATCGCCGCGCATCCGTCGACGCTCGAGCTCTACGCCCGCCGCCTGATCAGCGAAGGCGTGATGACCGAGGGCGAGGTCGACAAGGCCAAGGCCGACTGGCGCGCACGGCTCGATGCCGAGTTCGAGGCCGRCACCTCCTACAAGCCGAACAAGGCCGACTGGCTCGACGGCAAGTGGTCCGGCTTCAAGATCGCCGATCAGGAAGAGGATGCGCGCCGCGGCGTCACTGGCGTCGACACCGCCGAGCTGAAGGAAATCGGCCGCAAGATCACCAAGGTGCCGGATGGCTTCCGCGTCCACCGCACCATCCAGCGCTTCCTCGACAACCGCGCCAAGGCAATCGACACCGGCGCCGGCATCGATTGGGCGACCGGCGAGGCACTGGCGTTCTGCACGCTGCTCAACGAGAACCACCATGTCCGCCTGTCGGGCCAGGATTCCGAGCGCGGCACGTTCTCGCAGCGCCATTCGGTCCTGATCGACCAGGAAGACGAGAGCCGCTACACGCCGTTCAACCATCTCGGCCACGAGCAGGGCCATTACGAGGTCATCAACTCGCTGCTGTCGGAAGAAGCCGTGCTCGGCTTCGAATACGGCTACTCGCTCGCGGAGCCGAACACGCTGACGCTGTGGGAAGCCCAGTTCGGCGACTTCGCCAACGGCGCGCAGGTCGTGTTCGACCAGTTCATCTCCTCGGGCGAGCGCAAATGGCTGCGTATGTCCGGTCTCGTCTGCCTCTTGCCGCACGGCTATGAGGGCCAGGGACCGGAGCACTCCTCGGCGCGTCTGGAGCGTTATCTGCAGATGTGCGCCGAAGACAACATGCAGGTGGTCTACCCGACCACGCCGGCGAACTACTTCCACGTGCTGCGCCGCCAGCTTCATCGCGAGATCCGCAAGCCGCTGATCCTGATGACGCCGAAGTCGCTGCTGCGTCACAAGCGGGCGGTGTCGCGTCTCGAGGAGCTCGCGAAGGGGACGACCTTCCACCGCATCCTCTATGATGACGCCCAGATGCTGCCGAACGAGGCGATCAAGCTCGTCCCCGACGAGAAGGTCCGCCGCATCGTGCTCTGCTCCGGCAAGGTCTATTACGACCTCTACGAGGAGCGCGAGAAGCGCGGCATCGACGACATCTACCTGATGCGCGTCGAGCAGCTTTATCCGGTGCCGCTGAAGGCGCTGGTGGCCGAACTGTCGCGCTTCAAGAAGGCTGAAGTGGTGTGGTGCCAGGAAGAGCCCCGCAACATGGGCGCCTGGCACTTCATCGAGCCCTATCTGGAATGGGTGCTGAACCAGGTGCACGGTGTGAGCCGGCGTCCGCGTTACGTYGGCCGCGCCGCTTCCGCCGCGACCGCCACTGGTCTGATGTCCAAGCATCAGGCGCAGTTGAAGGCGTTCCTGGACGAAGCACTGAGCTGATCTTTCTGAACTGCGTCATGCCCCGCCTCGTGCGCAATCGCGCACTGGAGCGGGGCACCAGTACGCCGCGACGTCCGTGCAGAATACGAACGTCCGGCTTGCTGGATGGCTTGCCTTTCGCGGGCCGATGACGACCGAATTTTTGACCGCACCGGCGATCCCTTAAGGAAAAGACCATGACTGAAATTCGTGTGCCGACGCTCGGCGAATCCGTCACCGAGGCCACCATCGGCCGCTGGTTCAAGAAGGCCGGCGATCCCGTCGCCGTCGACGAGCCCTTGGTGGAGCTCGAGACCGACAAGGTCACCATCGAGGTCCCGGCGCCCTCCGCCGGCACGCTGAGCGAGATCGTCGCTGCCGATGGCGCGACCGTTGCGGTCGGTGCGCTGCTCGGCCAGATCACCGACGGTGCCGGTGCTGCGAAGCCCGCCGCTGCTCCCGCGAAGCCCGCCGCCGCCGCTCCGGCCGCCGTGGCTGCTGCTCCTGCGCCGGCTCCGGCCGCGAAGGCGCCGCCGGCCGATGCGCCGCTCGCCCCGTCCGTCCGCAAGCTCTCCGCCGAGACCGGTATCGATGCCTCGACCGTTCCGGGCTCCGGCAAAGACGGCCGCGTCACCAAGGGCGACATGCTTGCCGCGATCGAGCGCGCCGCGTCCGCGCCGACCCCGGTGAACCAGCCCGCCGCCGCCGTTCAGGTCCGCGCGCCGTCGCCGGCCGATGACGCCGCCCGCGAAGAGCGCGTCAAGATGACCCGCCTGCGCCAGACCATCGCGCGCCGCCTCAAGGACGTGCAGAACACCGCGGCCATGCTGACGACCTTCAACGAGGTCGACATGACCAACGTGATGGCGCTGCGCGCCCACTACAAGGATGCGTTCGAGAAGAAGCACGGCTCGAAGCTCGGCTTCATGGGCTTCTTCACCAAGGCTGTCGTGCAGGGGCTGAAGGACATCCCGGCCGTCAACGCCGAGATCGACGGCACCGATCTGATCTACAAGAACTATTACCACATCGGCGTCGCAGTCGGCACCGACAAGGGTCTCGTTGTGCCCGTGGTGCGCGACTGCGACAACAAGTCGATCGCCGACATCGAGAAGGGCATCGCCGATTTCGGTCGTCGCGCCCGTGACGGCCAGCTCAAGATCGACGAAATGCAGGGCGGCACCTTCACGATCACCAATGGCGGCATCTACGGCTCGCTGATGTCGACCCCGATCTTGAACGCGCCGCAGTCCGGCATCCTCGGCATGCACAAGATCCAGGAGCGGCCGATGGTGATCGGCGGCAAGATCGAGGTCCGCCCGATGATGTATCTGGCGCTGTCTTACGATCACCGCGTCATCGACGGCAAGGAAGCCGTCACGTTCCTGGTCCGCGTCAAGGAGAGCCTGGAAGATCCGGCGCGCCTGGTGCTCGATCTCTGATCCCTGAAGCTCTGCGAGCGCCGTCGCCTTGTCGTGCGACGGCGCGGGTCGAACCATGGAGGCGCGCGTGACGGATAAAGTCGTTGTCATCACCGGCGGCAGCCGCGGTATCGGGCGGGCGACCGCGATTGCGGCGGCCGCGCGCGGCTTCCGTGTCGTCGTCGGCTACGCCAGCAACAAAACGGCTGCTGACGAGGTGGTCGCCCAGATCGCGGCCAGCAACGGCAAGGCCATCGCGGTGAAATGCGATGTCGCCGAGGAAAGCGACATCATCGAGCTGTTCAAGGCTGCCGACAAGTTCGGCACGCTCGGTGCACTCGTCAACAATGGCGGCATCGTCGGCCAGAGCGGGGTGCGCGTCGACGAGATGTCGGCCGAGCGCATCCGGCGCGTGATGGCGGTCAACGTCACCGGCTCGATCCTCTGCGCGCGCGAAGCGGTGAAGCGGATGTCGACCAAGCACGGCGGCCAGGGCGGCGTCATCGTCAATCTGTCATCGGTCGCTGCCAGACTTGGTGCGCCGAATACCTATGTCGACTATGCGGCGTCCAAGGGCGCGATCGATTCCTTCACCGTCGGTCTCGGCTATGAGGTCGCAGGCGAAGGCATCCGTGTCGCGGGCATCCGCCCCGGCCTGATCGACACCGAAATTCACGCCGCCGGCGGCGAGCCCGACCGCGCCCATCGTCTGGCCCATATGGTGCCGATGAAGCGCGTCGGTACCGCCGACGAAATCGCCAATGCCATCGTCTGGCTGATGTCGGACGAAGCCTCCTACGTCACCTCGGCCATTCTCGATGTGTCCGGCGGACGCTGACACGCCGCGCGGACGCTGACACATCCTCATCACGCTAAACTCACGGGACTTTCTCTCATGGCTACCTACGATCTCGTCGTCATCGGCACCGGACCGGGCGGTTATGTCTGCGCGGTGCGCGCGGCCCAGCTCGGCATGAAAGTCGCCGTGGTCGAAAAGGACGCCACGCTCGGCGGCACCTGCCTGAACGTCGGCTGCATGCCRTCGAAGGCGCTGCTGCACGCGTCCGAAATGTTCGAGGAAGCCGCGCACTCCTTCGCCAAGATGGGCGTTTCCGTTTCCGCGCCGAAGCTCGAGCTTCCGGCGATGATGAACTTCAAGCAGCAGGGCATCGACGGCAACGTCAAGGGTGTCGAGTTCCTGATGAAGAAGAACAAGATCGACGTGCTCAAGGGCACCGGCAAGATCTTAGGGACAGGCAAGGTGGAAGTGTCTGCCGACGGCAAGTCGCAAGTGGTCGAGACCAAGAACATCGTCATCGCGACCGGCTCCGACATCGCGCGCCTCAAGGGCATCGAGATCGACGAGAAGCGCATCGTGTCGTCCACCGGCGCGCTGTCGCTGGACAAGGTCCCCGGCAAGCTCTTGATCGTCGGCGCCGGCGTGATCGGCCTCGAACTCGGCTCGGTGTGGAAGCGGCTCGGCGCTGAAGTCGTCGTCGTCGAATTCCTCGATCGCATCCTGCCCGGCATGGATGGCGAGATCGCCAAGCAATTCCAGCGCATCCTGGAGAAGCAGGGCTTTGCATTCAAGCTCGGCGCCAAGGTCACCGCCGTCGACACCTCCGGCAAGTCGCTGAAGGCGACCATCGAGCCTGCGGCCGGCGGCGCTGCCGAGACGCTGGAAGCCGACGTCGTTCTCGTCTGCATCGGTCGCGTGCCGTACACGGATGGGCTCGGCCTGAAGGAAGCCGGCGTGGCGCTGGACAATCGCGGCCGCGTGCAGATCGATCCGCATTTCGCGACCAGCGTGAAGGGCGTCTATGCCATCGGCGACGTCGTCGCGGGCCCGATGCTCGCGCACAAGGCCGAGGATGAAGGCGTAGCCGTTGCGGAGATCATCGCAGGGCAGGCCGGCCACGTGAACTACGACGTTATCCCAGGCGTCGTGTATACCACGCCGGAAGTGTCCTCCGTCGGCAAGACCGAGGAGGAGCTGAAGCAGGCGGGTCAGGCGTATACCGTCGGGAAGTTTCCCTTTACCGCCAACGGCCGCTCCAAGGTCAACCAGACCACCGACGGCTTCGTGAAGATTCTCGCAGATGCGAAGACCGATCGCGTGCTCGGCGTGCACATTATCGGCCGTGAAGCCGGCGAAATGATCCATGAAGCCTGCGTTCTCATGGAGTTTGGCGGCAGCGCGGAAGATCTCGCGCGCACCTGCCACGCGCATCCGACCCGCTCGGAGGCCATCAAGGAAGCCGCGCTTGCGGTGGGCAAGCGGGCCATCCATATGTAGGCGACGCGCCTAGCGTCGAATCGGGCGGGAAACATATGCTGCGCCGCCTACTTCAACCGGTCTGGGTCCTGCTGGCGATCATCTTCCTGATCGAAGCCTGGCTGTGGGACCATCTCGAGCCGATCGTCGCGCGGGTTGTCGCAGCCATCCCGCTCGCACGCTTCAAGCAATGGTTGACGGAGCGCGTCGATGCGCTGCCGCCGGCCATGACACTGATCGTGTTCGCGGTGCCGATCATCCCGCTGTTTCCGCTCAAGCTGATGGGCCTGTATCTGCTCACGCATGAATATTGGCTGAGCGGCGTATCCACGTTTCTGTTCGCAAAGCTGCTCGGCGTCGGCGTCACCGCCTTCGTGTTCGACGTGACGCGCGACAAGCTGATGGAGATGCACTGGTTCGAGCGGCTCTACGATCTCGTGATGAAGCTGCGCGCCAAGGCCGCCGAGCTGGTCGACCCGATCAAGCAGCGCATCCGCGAGCTGATCGCCGGCAACGGCGAAGGCTGGTCCGCCCGTACGCTCCGCCTGATCCAGCGCTTTCGCAAGAGCGTGCACCAGGCGCGCTAGCTGCTCGCTATAGACTCACTGTCATTGCCACACACTCGATGTCATCGCCCGGCTTGACCGGGCGATCCAGTATTCCAGAGACGTCAATCGAATACGGAGAAGCCGCGGCGTACTGGATGCCCCGGTCAAGTGTTTAGCCCGGAGACATGGCTGACACCTGTTCGGACACATCACTGACAGGTTGGCCATTGGTCAAGTCGATCGATGCGACCTGCCAGCTGGCGAAGAAGATTCCGTAGTGGCCGTCACGATCCAGTGGCCGGATGGCAAGGCGTTCCCGGAAGCGATCGGCAGGGACCTGCATATCGAGGCCTTGGTGAGGCCGCTCCAGATTGTAGACCGGCCGCCAGGCGTCGAAGGCGCGCTGGACTTCCGGGAGAGTTCGGAAGCGGCGCATTGCAAACACCTCGGCCTTCAGGGTGCGATGGAAGCGYTCGTTCTTGCCGCGGGCCTGTGGGTGGCATGGCCTKGCGTGCACCACCCTGACGCCAAGCTTGAGCAGCCACACCTTCAGTCCGGTCCAACGAATGCCGGACGTATCGCCCCAGGGTGAGCCATTGTCGGTGTAGAAGGCCTCCGGCAGGCCATAGCAGCGGAACGTCGTCGAYAGGTGATTCTGCACGGTGAGRCGCTGCTCGTCGGCACATGCCTTCAGGCACAGCACGTAGCGCGAGTGATCGTCGACGATGGTCAGCGGATGGCATCGTGTCCCGTCGGCCAGCGGCAGGTGGCCCTTGAAGTCCATCTGCCACAGCAGATTGGGAGCTTCCTTCTCGAACCGGTGGCCCGGATTGGGCAGTGCATTCTCACTCGGTTTGATCCGGCCGTTCCGACACAGGATTTGGTGCACCGTTGATGGCACAGGCACCGTCTGCCCGCCCCGCTTCAGGCAATGGGCAATCTTCCGTGCTCCCCAAGCCGGATGCTTGTCGCGTACAGCCAGGACTTCTGCCTCGACCGCAGCCTCACTCCGCTTGGGCATCGCATGCGGKCGCCGGGAGCGGTCGGCCAGCTCCCGATCGCCGGCCTGCCAGCGCGCCAGCCACTTGTAGCCGACGTCAGGACTGATGTTGAACCGACGGCACAGTTCGCGCCGGTTGGCGCCCTCCTGCAAAGCCAGCCGCACAAACTCGTGACGCTG
>NZ_JBFRFR010000104.1:0-22223 GCF_052114925.1 Bradyrhizobium sp. 2TAF36
CAATCCCGCTCAATCCCGCTAGGCAATCGTCTCGCCATCCGCGATCGCTCCGTCTCCGCAACCTGACCAGCTCCGACGGAGCAATCGCTACCGGCGTGTCACTGGAGAGAGGAAGAATGGTAGCTTGACAACAAACCGCAATTAAAGGGCCGATTGACAGCCCAATTCAGGATCCGCGAGAGCCCCTCGAACTACGCGCGCGGCCGCGGCCTATTCGGCGCCTGAACAGGCGTGCGTTGATCATCGGCTGCGCCGTTGCCGCGCTATTCGTCGCCGGAGCGGTCATCGTCGCGCTCCGTCCATTGCGAGTGTTCAAGTCGGCCGATCGAGCGGAGCTCTACAACACCGACCGCAAGCAGACAGCCGAGGGCCTCAGCAAGCTGCCGAAGTCGTATGAAAACCTCACCCCAACGACACCTCGGCTTGGGCCACCGTCTCCTGGGGACATAGGCCGCGCCTTTGCCGAAAACGAAAAGAAGGCGGGCGTGGGTCTGGATGGAGGCTTCCGGACTAATCCGGAGGAGGACGCCGAGAGAACCGAGCGGATCCGGCAGACGCGCATTGCCCAGCAAGCCAAGGAGTCCGGTCTGTTTGTCAGGCTGTCGGAGAAGCAGGAGAAGCGAAAGCAGATCAATACGTCCGACGTGCCGGCAGCTACCCCTTCCGCCTTCAGACCGGCGACAGCTGACGCCGGGCCTTCGGCCGCTGATCTAGCCAAGACGGCTCAGGCCATGGTCGATCGGTCCAGCGAGATTATTCCGTCTTCGCAGGCGCGAAAGCTGGCCTTCGTGGCGGCAAAAGCCGACACAGAAACCACCAATCCCCATGCGCTTCAACCAGCTCCATCAACCTATGCCGTCATGGCGGGATCGATCATCCCGGCCAGCCTTATGACTGGCCTGAATTCTGATCTGCCGGGCGCCACGATCGGCCAGGTGACCGAGAACGTCTATGACACCGTGTCGGGTGAGCATCTTCTTATCCCCCAGGGAACTAGGCTCGTGGGCAAGTACGATAGCGTCGTCGCCTTCGGCCAGAAGAGGGCGCTGGTCGTGTGGGCACGTCTCATTCTGCCGAACGGCAATTCGATTGTGATCGAGAACTTACCGGCCACGGACGTCGCGGGCTATGCCGGGCTCGAAGATGAGGTGGACTTTCATACCTGGCAATTGCTGAAGGGGGTGGCGCTCGCGACTTTGATCGGTGTCGGGACGCAGCTGTCGCTCGGCAATGACGAGAGCGATCTCGTGAAGACGCTGCGGGAAAGTGCGCAGCAGACGACCAATCGCGCTGGTCAGCGACTGGTGGAGCGCGAGCTCGATGTGCAGCCAACGATCACAGTCCGGCCGGGCTGGCCGCTGCGGGTGATTGTTTCGAAGGATCTGGTGCTGAAGCCGTACTCGGACCGTCAGGCGATGACGAAGGGCAAGTGAGGCATGAAGCTTGGAAAACTGCCCGATCGGACGCCGGTGAAGATGAGCGTCATACTGACGCCGGGCCTTGCGCAACGGCTGAGAGAGTATGCTGACTTCTATGCCGAGACCTACGGAAGCAAGGAAGAAGTGGCTGAGCTGATACCGTTTATGCTCGAGGCGCTTCTTGATAGCGACCCTTCCTTCAAGAGAAGCAGAAACGGCAAGGGTGCAAGAGTATCTTTTAGTGGTAGCCGCGACCAGTAATGCAGGGGACAGCTAAACCTCGGTGCCCGTCCGTACTAGAGCCGCCCTGACATGTTCCATTGCCAGTTCGAGTGATTTCAGCAGCTCCTTCGAATCATTTGATGAAGCCTCTTCTAAGCTACACAAAAGCCCTCCAAAAAGGGTCAGTTCCTCAATACTGCGGCACCTTGTGTGTCCGGCAATCGTAGGGGCCGTCCTTACCCGTACCCTTGATGTTGGCGTTGTAGTAGCGCCCCATCGAGTCTGCGGCGAGCCACGCATCGACGATAGGCTTCGGTATTTCGCAGTAGTGGTAGTAGGTCGTTTTGAGTTGGACGATGACGTATTGATTAGAGGCGTCGTAGCAGAGCCGATTGACGACGCTGCTTCGAGTGATCTCCTGGCAGGTGAAGGGTTTGAGATCGACCGGGCCACGATATTTCACGTCGACGGTCTCGGCCTCCGCCCAGGACGAGAGAAGCAACACAAAGGTGAATATTAATCGAATCATTCTGCGTGCCGTGCAAACGGGATGAGATGCTCGCCAACACAAACGGCAAACAGAGCTAGCGGGGCCGACTTCCAGCGTGCGCATCGACTAACTGCTTGCGGTCGATCGGTTGGAACAGCTTAACACCTGCATAAATTCTTCCAGAGACGGCTGATGGGCTGTTTGCAACTTGTGAAGCTCTTCGGGTCTTAGCTTCGTGTATCGTCGCAGAGTGCGCCAATCCTTATGACCGGTCACCAGCGCAACTTTCTCGATCGGCAATCCCGCTTCGAAAAGGCGGCTGGTGCCCTCGTGGCGCAAGTCGTGAAAATGCAGATCCTCGATCTTTAGTTCGTCGCACGCGCGCGTGAATGCCGCGCTTACCGATCTATGATTATACGGGAATACTCGACCCAGACCCATGGTAATGATCCGCTGCTGGAGCAGGAGCTCCCAGGCGTCATAGCCTGTGAGGTTCAGGAGTGGCACTTGTTGGTCGTTGCCATCCTTTTCCCTCGGATCTTTGCGGTCTCGTATCAATAAGATTCGCTTCTTCATGTCGACGTCCGGCCAGTCGGGCCGGCAAATCTCCTCCTGCCTCATGGTCGTTGCGACCGCGTATCGGACGATGCGGCCCATTGGGATGACCTGCCGATTATTGGATTCGAAGAAATCAATGAGCTCGTCAAGCTCAGCCTGAGTCGGTCGCCGGTCTCGTTCATCGGACTTTCCAACGAGACCCAGATACTTTAGCGCCACACGTGCCAGACGAACCTCTTCGGCGGAAACCTCGACCCCGTGAACAGCGGCTGCGTGTGTAGCGACGGTTCTGATGAACGATATGTCGATCGCAAGGGTCGCTGGTCCCGCACCTTCCTTCGCTCGCTTTCGGCCATATTCAATCAACCGTTCGCGGTTGAGCCTGGGAAGCTTCGTTGATCCGAGGTCCTCCTTCAACGCCTCCAAGACGGCTGCCTTCGATTTGCGGGGAGGGCGACCAACCTCCAGCATGTCTTCGATGTGCAGATCGATGATGTCGCCGAACGTCTTCGCTCTGACGGCAGCGCGGGGTTTAGGTGATCCGCTACGATCGATGTTGCACTCCATATCGAGTGCCCATTCCTCCCCGTCCTTGCGGCGACGGAAGGTCTCTGCCACGTAACGGTTCTTGCGGCGGACCTGGACGCGCCAGTTCCCGGACGGCAACTGAGTGAAGCTGGCCACGGTCGTGTGCACTCCCCCAAATCGTGTGCGCTACGTGTGCACTAAGAGGTCAAAGCGGGTACAAACGTGTGCAATTTCGACTAGTTTGGAGTGCACACGTTCATGTTTCATCTTGTTGAAGCATAAGGTAAATCATTGAAATCGCAACACTATCGCTTTTCTGTGGCTCCGATGATGGATTGGACCGATCGGCATTGCCGGGTGTTCCATCGCCATCTGACGCGGCGGGCGCTGCTCTATACGGAGATGCTGACGACCGGCGCCATCATTCATGGCGACCGGGAGCGGCTGCTCGGGTTCGACGCGGTCGAGCATCCGGTGGCGCTTCAGCTTGGCGGGTCGGATCCGCGCGAGCTCGCACAGGCCGCGCGGATCGGCGAAGAGTTCGGCTATGACGAGATCAACCTCAATGTCGGCTGCCCGTCGGATCGTGTGAAGGATGGCCGCTTTGGAGCCTGCCTCATGGCGGAGCCGGAGCTTGTGGCGCGATGTGTCGACGCGATGAAGGGCGCGGTTTCCATTCCCGTCACCGTCAAATGCCGCATCGGCATCGACGATCAGGATCCGGAGGTCGCGCTCGATACGCTTGCGCGTGGAGTGGTCGCCTCAGGCTGCGATGCGCTGATCGTGCATGCCCGCAAGGCCTGGCTCAACGGTCTGTCGCCGAAGGAGAACCGCGACATCCCGCCGCTCGACTATGACCGCGTCTATCGCCTCAAGCGCGCGATGCCTGATGTGCCCATCATCATCAACGGCGGCATCCCCGGTATCGACGAGGCGAAAGCGCATCTCGAGCACGTCGACGGCGTGATGCTCGGCCGCGCCGCCTATCAGGAGCCATGGCGGCTGCTCTCCGTCGATCAAGACATCTTCGGCGAAGCGGCGCCGCATGCGACGATGCAGGACGCGCTCGAAGCGATGATGCCCTATATCGAGCAGCAGCTTGCGCGGGGCACGCGGCTGCATGCGATCACGCGGCATTTCGTCGGGGCGTTCCACGCCGTGCCCGGCGCGCGCGCCTTCCGCCGCCATCTTGCCGAGCAGGGGGTGAAGCCGGGCGCCGGTGTGGACGTGCTGCGCGATGCGATCGCACGTGTCGGTGCGCGCGCTCCGGCGGAGGCCGCGGCCTAGCCCAAACGGGTGAAGAGCCGGATCGCAAAATCCGGCTCCTCGTCGATCCGTCTCAGCGGAGCAGATCGAAATGATAGTTCACGCCGACGCGGAAGGTGTGGAATTTCGCGGCGTTCCAGTCCGGCAGATCGTCGTGCTTGAACTCGGTGTAGAGATATTCGGCCTTGGCCGACCATTTCGGCAGGAACGCCCATTCGACGCCGCCGCCCGCGGTCCAGCCCATCTTCATCTTGTTGATCGGCCCGTCCTTCAACTCGCCGGTGGCAAGACCCGCGGTCCCGAAGAACAGCAGCCGTGAATCCATCGTCGCGATGCCGGCGCGGGCGCGGCCGGTCATGTACCAGGGGATGCTCACCGCGGCGCTGTTGAGCGCGTCGTGGTTCTTGATGTCGCCGCCCTCGAAGTCATTCTCGATGCCGACCACGAACATCGGCGAGAGCTGGTAGTTGTAGCCAATCTGCATGCCGCCGACGGCGCCCTTGACCTTGCCGCCGCTGATGCCGACGAGATTATTGAACGCGTCGTCGCCGCTCTCTGCGTAGCCGGCGTTGAAGCCCGCATAGAGACCCGTCCACGAGTACACCGGCTGCGGCGCAGTGTAGGCCGAGGAGGGCGCGGCGTAGCGCGGCGACAAGTCGGCAGCGCAGGCGTTGCTCGCGGCGAACACCGCGGCAAAGGGCAGGGCGCGCATCGTGCGGCGTAAGGCGGCTCTGGCAGTCATGACTCTCAATCTCCCACTTGGCCGCACCTCACGGAGCAGCCTTGTCCAACCCCGATCCGGGAATGGGACCGTTATAAACCGACTAGGCGGTTTGTAAATGGAGGAAATGCCACATCGATGGATTGTTCGCGGGGGCTCGGGTTAGGCGGTTGGCTGGCAGCCGCGCCGATGTTGCGCAGCGCGCTGGCGCAAAGGTGGCCTCGCGGACTGGATCAAGCGGGGCTGCCTGGATGGAGCGGCTCCGTCAGTTTGACTGGCGCCAGAGCGGCCAAGGGCGATCTGACAAGCGCCGATCGCGTTGTGCGGCTCAGGCAGTCCCGACTGATTGGGCCTTGATCGTGCGCATGAGGCGCGCAGCGAAGCGAATTATCGGAGCGCGCGGCGATCGGGCAATTCCGGGTAGCCGGTGAGCATCAGCTTGTCGGCGCGCACACCCCAGCTCTCCAGGCGGTCGAGGAAGCTCATGCCAAGCAGATTGGTCTTCATCTGCCCGCGCGGCACGACGAGGGCCGGCACCGACTTTTCGACGAGGTGGCCGACGGAGAGACGGTCGAGCGTAAGGCGGGCTGCCTTGGTGTGGCCACCCGCGGTTTCGAGATCGACGTCGTATTCGAGCATCTCGAGCGGCAGTCCGATCGCTTTCGCGGTTTCCCAGGTCAGCACCACCGAGGTCGCACCGGTATCGATCACCATCGGAGCGGCGACGCCGTTGATCTTCGCGCGCAGCGCGAATTCGCCACCCTGGCCGCGCTGGATCTGCACGGCCGGGGCCGGGGAGGCGATCTGCGCGCGAAACATGTGCGAGACCTTGTTGCTCGCGCGCGCGATCCGGTCGGGATCGCCATAGGCGACAACGGCACCGGCCGTGYCGGCGAGCATGACGAGAACGAGCAGGAAGCGGATCATTGCGCGCCTCCGAGGCGACGCAGGGCGGTCAGGCGCGTTTCGGCGATCCCGCGATCGGCTGCAAACCCGCGTCCGCCATGCGTGCCGGCAACAGCGCCATCACCGCGAGCCGTTCCGTGCTCTCCATGGCGTGCCAGCGCGCGATCTCCGGCAAGGTCCGGCCGCAGCCGAAGCACAGCCTGGTCTTCGGATCGATCATGCAGACGGCGACGCACGGCGTTTCTTTGCTCATGTGGACATAGTGGGGGATCGTCGGGCATGTCTGCAAGCATCTCGTTAAGAGCCCGTACCTGCGCTCATGATCGGCTTGTGGCGCGGCCGGCGCTTCTCGTCGGGCACCGCGGAACTGTCCGGCTGGAGCGGCGGAGAATCGTCCGACATCGGCGCCAGCGCACTCATCACGCGCTCCGGCGGGAAGGTGACGATGACCTCGGTGCCGATGCGCAGCTTCGATTTCAGCGTGAATGTGCCGCCATGCAGGTCGATCAGGTTCTTGGCGATGGGCAGGCCGAGCCCTGCACCCTGTTCGGCCGACTTGATCGAGTTGGAGCCCTGGCCGAACGAGGCGAGCACGATCGGGATCTCGTCCTCGGGGATGCCGGAGCCGGAATCCCTCACCGAGAGATATTGCCCGCCCGAGGCGGTCCAGCCGGCCTTGAGCCAGATCTCGCCGCCTTGCGGGGTGAACTTGATCGAGTTGGAGAGCAGGTTGAGCACGACCTGGCGGATCGCCCGCTCGTCGGCCCAGAGCCGCGGCATGGCCTGCTCGAACACCTCATGGATGGTGATGCCGCGGCTCGAGGCGCGCAGCTTCATCAAATGATGGCAGTCGGCGACGATGCCGACCAGCGACACCGCTTCCTCGTTGAGCTCGTAACGGCCAGCCTCGATCCGCGACAGATCGAGGATCTCGTTGATGAGGTTGAGCAGGTGCACGCCGGAATTATGGATGTCGGCGGAATATTCCTTGTAGACCGGCACCGCGTGCGCGCCAAAAATTTCGCTCTTCATCACCTCGGAGAAGCCGAGGATCGCGTTTAGCGGCGTGCGCAGCTCGTGACTCATCTGCGCGAGGAAGCGCGATTTTGCGACGTTGGCGGATTCGGCGCGGTGGCGCGCTTCGTCCGAGATCGCCTTGGCCTGTTCGAGCTCGCCGATCAGCGCGTCCTTCTCGGCGCGTGCCTCGAGCGTGGCGAAGGTCGAGGAGTGCAGGCGGTGCGCCAGCAGCACGAAATAGCCTTCGGCTGCGAGCGCGAGCGCCGCTAGGATGTAATTGTCGAGCGCGCCGGTGATTGCAAAGCTCAGCGCCATTGCGACCGCGACCGGCGCCGTGGCTGCGAGGGCGGCGATCGGCAGATTGGCGGCCAGCATACTCGACACCGCGATCACCAGCAGCATCAGGAACATCATCAGCGTTTCCGTGACCATGTCGAGCACGGGATGGATCAGGATCGCCATCCAGCACAGGCCATAGAGCAGGTCGAGCACGACGAAGTGCGTCCGCCATGTGCGCGTCGCCGCGGGCGAGGAGCCCTCTGCCAGGAAACGGTGGCAGCTGCGGATCATCGCGGCGTGGATGCAGAGCATGCCGGCGGTCCAGGCCGCGGCCGGGATCGGCTGCATCCACAGCCCGAACAGCACGCCGGTAGCGACCACCAGCAGCATCACGACATAGGAGGCCGACAGCCGCGTCTGGGCATATTGGCGCAGCATCTCGGCGTCGAAAGCCGGCCGGGTTCCGCTGGTCGACGTTAACTTGTCGCGCGCCTCGCGTACCCGCTGCGACGCAGCCCGTCGGCTGCTCGCCGATGGCGCGCTCACCGGCTCGGCCGGAAGCTGTACGACCTCTGGCTTTTCAGCGGGTTTACTCATCGAACAACAACATTCCTGCCTGCGCAAAGGCGGGCCTTCTGCATTGTCTATCTCTGGCAAGAAATCCTTAAGAGGTGACTTAAGGAGCTAAAGAATTACGTTAACCCGGCGTTAATTTTGAAGGCGCGCAGTGCCGGTCAGTGCAGTGCCGCATGCTGGGCGACGTAGACCACCGCGCCCGCCAGATAGCCCGCGAGCGCGGGGATGGCGATGCGGCGAGCGTACCAGAGGAACTCGATCCGCTCGAGCCCCATGGCGGCGACGCCTGCGGCCGAGCCGATGATCAGGATCGAGCCCCCGGTGCCGGCGCAATAGGCGATGAACTCCCAGAGGAAGCTGTCGGTCGGGTAGTGGCCGAGGTCGTACATGCCCATGGTCGCCGCCACCAGCGGCACGTTGTCGATGACGGCGCTGAGCAGGCCGAGCACGACGACGATGACGTCCTGGCGGCCAATCGTCGCCTCCAGCCAGCGCGCCAGCATCGACAGGAGGCCCGCATGTTCGAGGCAGGCGACCGCCAGCAGAATGCCGAGGAAGAACACGATCGAGCTCATGTCGATCCGCGTCAGCGCATGCGCGAGCGTCAGCGGACGGCGAACATGCTCGTCCTTGTCGCGGTGAACGACCTCGCCGACCAGCCAGACGATGCCGAGCCCGAGCAGCACGCCCATGAAGGGCGGCAGATGCGTGACCGCCTTGAAGGCGGGCACGGCGATCAATACGCCGAGCCCGAGATAGAACATCAGGTTGCGCTCGAACGACCCGACGAGCTGAACTCCGTCGTCCTTGGGCGGCGGTGCGATGGTCTTGCCCTTCACCAGAAGGCTGATGAAGGCGAGCGGCACGAGCAGATTGACCAGCGAGGGGAGGAACACCGAACCCATGATCTTCAGCGGCGTGATCTGCCCGCCGATCCACAGCATGGTCGTGGTGACGTCGCCGATCACGGTCCAGGCGCCGCCGGCATTGGCGGCGATGACGATGAGGGAGGCGAACAGCAGGCGGTCGTCGCGCCTGGCGATCAGCCGCTGGATCAGCGAGACCATCACGATGGTGGTGGTCAGATTGTCCAGGATCGCGCTGAGGAAGAAGGTCACGAAGCCGATCAGCCACATCAGGCGGACCTGACTCGTCGTGCTGATGCGGGAGGTGATGACCTCGAAACCGTCGTGGGCGTCGATCACCTCGACGATGGTCATCGCGCCGATCAGGAAGAACACGATCTGCGCGGTGGAAACGACGGATTCGTCGATCTGCCGGCCGACCATGGCGTGGTCGCCGATCGTGGCCGCGTAGATCGCCCAGAGCAGCCCGGCGCCGATCAGCGCCGTGGCACTCTTGCTGATCCGGAGCGGGTGTTCGAGCGCGATCGCCGCATAGGCCAGAACGAAGATGACGGCGATCGCGATCAGCAAGGCGGGATCAGTTCGACAGGTGTCAGCGGTTCAAGCGCGCGAGCAGGCTCGACGTATCCCAGCGCTTGCCGCCCATCTTCTCGACCTCGGCGTAGAACTGGTCGACCAGCGCGGTCACCGGCAGATTGGCACCGTTGCGGCGGGCTTCGGCCAGCGAGATCGAGAGGTCCTTGCGCATCCATTCGACCGCGAAGCCGAAATCATACTTGTCCTCGTTCATGGTCTTGTAGCGGTTCTCCATCTGCCAGGACTGCGCTGCGCCCTTGGAGATGGTCTCGATCACGGCGGCGACGTCGAGGCCACTCTTCTTGGCGAAGTGGATACCCTCGGAGAGGCCCTGCACCAAACCGGCGATGCAGATCTGGTTGACCATTTTGGTCAACTGGCCGGAGCCGGCGGGCCCGAGCAGCTTGCACATCCGCGCATAAGCGCCCGTTATGATCGGCTCGGCGCCGGAATAGGCGTCCTGCGCGCCGCCGCACATCACCGTCAGCACGCCGTTCTCGGCGCCGGCCTGGCCGCCGGAAACGGGAGCGTCGATGAACTTGAAACCGGCCTTGGTGGCGGCAGCGTCGAGCTCGCGTGCGACCTCGGCGGAGGCGGTGGTGTGGTCGACGAAGGTCGCGCCCTTCTTCATGCCGGCGAACGCGCCGTCGGGGCCGTTCGCGACCGCGCGCAGATCGTTGTCGTTGCCGACGCAGCACATCACGAAGTCCTGGCCTTCGGCTGCCGCCTTCGGGGTCGCCGCGGTCTTGCCGCCGAACTTGTCCGCCCATTCCTTCGCCTTGGCCGCGGTGCGGTTATAGACGGTGACCTCATGGCCCCCTTTTTTCACGAGGTGTCCGGCCATGGGGAAGCCCATCACGCCGAGACCGAGGAAAGCGACTTTAGCCATGTGTGGTACCTTGTCCGTAGTTTGGGTTTTACGGTTTTTGCCGGGCGAGGGGGCGCCCGGTTCCGCTATGAGGGCGGATTAGGAGCGCACCATAAACCCTTGAGGCCAGAGGGCAACGGCTTCGTTTGGCAGCCGCCTGTGCTAGGATGGCGGGACTTAAGGTCCTACATAAAAAAGGGAGCGAAAGCATGGGCGGCGTGAGCGTTGGTGTCCTCGATCATTTCAACATCCGGACCCGGAATCTGGCCGAGACGGTCCGCTTCTATGAGGACGTGCTGGGCCTGGAAAAAGGCGCCCGGCCCGATTTCGCCTTCCCGGGGGCCTGGATGTACAGCGAGGGCAAGCCGGTGGTGCACCTCGTCGATATTTCCCCGACCTCGGAGCCACAAAAGCCGGATTCCGGCGTTGTCCACCATGTCGCCTTCGTCAGCCGCGGTTTCGACGGCATGAAGCAGCGGTTGACGTCCAAGGGCATGAAATTCGACTCCCGCCAGGTGCCCGGCGGCGACCTCTGGCAGATCTTCGTCCACGACCCCAACGGGGTCATGATCGAGCTCAATTACGAGGCCGCTGCGGAGCAGGGGGCTGCCCCCGCGGAGATGGCAGACGATATCGGCAAGCAGTAGCCTTTTGGCCGTTTCCGCTCTAATGGGGCATCCTCAAGCCTTGAGCGTGATCTGATCGGAAAGCCGCTCCACACTTTTCCGGATCATGCTCTGTTCAGGAGATGCGCTTTGAGCGTGACGCAGCAACAGGTTCTCGACAGCCTCGCCAGGATCAAGTCGCCCCGCGGGGTCGCGCTCACCAATGCCAATGTGCTGAGCGCGATCAGCGCGGCCGACGGCAAGGTGTTCTTCTCGATCAACGTCGATGCCGCCGAGGCGCGGGCCTGGGAATCCGTCCGGGCCGAAGCCGAAGCCGCCGTGCGCGCCATTCCCGGCGTCACCACCGTGATGGTGGCGCTGACCGCCGAGCGCAAGCCGGGCGCCGCGCCACCTCCGCCGCCAACGCCGAGCCGCGGCACGCCGGGCGTGCAGCCGGTCCACGCCCACAAGCCACCGCCGCAGGGCGGCGCCCAATCGCCGATGGCTCGCCAGTCCGAGATTCCGGGTGTCGCTGCCGTGATCGCGGTTGCCTCGGGCAAGGGGGGCGTCGGCAAGTCGACCACCGCGCTCAACCTGGCGCTGGGCCTGCGCGACCTCGGCCTCAGGGTCGGGCTGCTCGATGCCGACATCTACGGCCCCTCGGTGCCGCGGTTGACGGGCCTGCACGAGAAGCCGGCGCTGGACGGCGAGCGCAAGATGATTCCGCTCAAGCGTTTTGGCCTCGCCATCATGTCGATCGGCTTCCTGGTGGAGGAAGAGACCGCGATGATCTGGCGCGGTCCGATGGTGATGTCGGCGGTGACGCAGATGCTGCGCGACGTCGCATGGGGGAGCCTCGACGTACTCGTGGTCGACATGCCGCCCGGTACCGGCGATGCCCAGCTCACGCTCGCGCAGAACGTGCCGCTCAAGGGTGCCGTGATCGTCTCGACCCCGCAGGACCTGTCCCTGATCGATGCAAGGCGGGGGCTTGCGATGTTCAGGAAGGTCAACGTGCCCGTGCTCGGCATCGTCGAGAACATGAGCTACTTCCAGTGCCCGCATTGCGGCACGAAATCGGATATTTTCGGCCATGGCGGCGCGCGCCACGAGGCCGAGAAGCTCGGGGTACCGTTCCTGGGCGAGATCCCCCTGCACATGGCGATTCGCGCCACCTCGGATGCCGGAAATCCCGTGGTCGACAGCGAGCCGGACGGCCCTCATGCGGCGATCTATCGCGCCATTGCGGGGCAGGTCCGGGACCAGCTCAAAGGCGTTATCGCCGCGGCCTGAGCCGGTCTTTTGGGGACATGCGACTTTCGTAGAGCCCCGTCATGCCATTGTCGCGTTCCGAAAGCGGGGCTTCCGTGTTAAAGGCCACGGCAGTCAAGCCCCTTCGGTTCGACGCGACAAAAACGCGTCGCCGGAACGAGCGGCGACAACGAGGAAGTTTAGGGGAAACGCCCCAACAAGGAGAGACCTGAAGATGAAGCGTCGTGATTTCCTGAAAGTGTCGGCAGCAGGCGCGGCGGCGACCGCCGCGGTGGCCTCGCCGGCGATCGCGCAGTCCATGCCCGAGATCAAGTGGCGCCTGACGTCGAGCTTCCCGAAGTCGCTCGACACCATCTATGGCGGTGGCGAGCAGCTGGCGAAGTACGTCGCCGAGATGACCGACAACAAATTCCAGATCCAGGTGTTCGCCGCCGGCGAAATCGTCCCCGGCCTCCAGGCGCTCGATGCGACCTCGAACGGCACGGTCGAGATGTGCCACACCGTCTCCTACTACTATGTCGGCAAGGACCCGACCTGGGCGATCTACGCCTCGGTGCCGTTCGGCCTCAACGCGCGCCAGCAGAACTCCTGGTGGTACCAGGGCGGCGGCGAGCAACTCGGCAACGAGTTCTTCAAGAAGTCGAACGTGATCGGTCAGCCCTGCGGCAACACCGGCACCCAGATGGGCGGTTGGTTCCGCAAGGAGATCAAGACCGTTGCGGACCTCTCCGGCCTCAAGATGCGCATCGGCGGCATCGCCGGCCAGGTGCTCCAGAAGGTCGGCGTCGTGCCGCAGCAGCTCGCCGGCGGCGACATCTATCCGGCACTCGAGAAGGGCACCATCGACGCCGCCGAGTGGGTCGGCCCCTACGATGACGAGAAGCTCGGCTTCGCCAAGGTCGCCAAGTACTACTACTATCCCGGCTTCTGGGAAGGTGGTCCGACCGTCCACGCCTTCACCAATTTGGACAAGTGGAATTCGCTGCCGAAGAACTACCAGGCGATCCTCACCAACGCGATGGCCAACGCCAACAGCTGGATGGCCGCGCGCTACGACATGCAGAACCCGGCGGCGCTGAAGCGTCTGGTCGCCGGCGGCACCCAGCTTCGTCCCTTCACCAACGAAGTGCTCGAGGCCTGCCTCAAGTCGACCAACGAGCTGTGGGGCGAGATCTCGGCCAAGAACCCCGACTTCAAGAAGTCGATCGACGCCATGCAGGCCTACCGCTCCGACGAATATCTGTGGTGGCAGGTCGCCGAATACACCTACGACAGCTTCATGATCCGCTCGCGCACCCGCGGCTGATCTTTCGAAACGTCGCAAGACGACAGAGCCCGGCCTCGTTCGCGAGGCCGGGCTTTTTCTTTTGCAGCCAGCGGCCGCCCAAACAAAAATATGAAAAACAACCCCATGCACAGTAGAAGCGCGATGAGGGCAGGTTGCCCTGTGAATGCTGCTAACCATTTGGACCGTTGGGGCAAATCAGCAGGAAGGGGCAATCGTCGCGCAGCCGGAGCCAACGCGGCGATTTTGCCTGATCGCGGCATCTGGAATGACATCGTCATTTGCCGCGCGTCCGTTCCCGCATCGTCATTGCGAAGAGCCTTTGGGAAGAAGCAATCCAGACCGTCACCGCGGATGGACTCTGGATTGCTTCCGCCTTCGCCGAGGCTTCGGCGGACAAGTCGCTATGCTCGCAATGACGAGTGGATGGAGTTGGGGCTCAACCCAGCAACGAACCCGTTTGACACGTCGGGCAAAACAGTGGCAAAAAGCCAACATCGCATAATCCGAAATTGGCGCTTCGGTGCCGATCCCGTGAGGTGACGATGAGCTTCGATCCCGATGAGGTTCAACGCGCGCTGCGCAAGGCATGGTCGCTGTCGACTTCCAGCCAATGGACGCCGAACAATCCGGCGGCAGGGCAGTGCAACGTCACGGCGCTGCTCGTTCACGAACTCTTCGGCGGCGAGCTGCTGAAGACGCCTCTGCCGGCGGGCGATCATTTCTACAATCGGATCGAAGGACGGCGGTACGACTTCACAGCGAGCCAGTTCGATCAGCCGATTGCCTACGTCGACTTGCTCACAGATCGAGCCGACGCAGAGCTGGGAGCAACGAGCGACCAACTGGCCGAACTCAGAGCCGCTTTTCTGCGGCACCGTACTAAATCAGTTTAGTCAGCTTGTTGGGATCGACGCATATTGCGTCGTTCAGTTCTCGGTCGTACGTTGGCCGACGGCATAGACATGGCAGGCTGTGCCGGAAGTATTGCTTTTGCATTCCGCGACAGACCTGTCGCGCGCTTCCGTTGCCGTCCGGCTGGCGGGTGCCAGGCCACAGGCTCCCTTATCGTCGATGGCAAATGCCTTGAAGTCGCTGCGAATGGCCACATAGCTGGCAAACGCCCTCTGGCAGTCCGGCGAAAGACCGGTTGGTGTTGGAAGCGGTGCAGGCTCTGGCAGATCGATCGTAACCGCGGTCGGCAGTTTAAGCTCGGCAAGGAACGGCTCAGCGACTGTGAGCCAGGTTTCGGCCGCTGCCCCTATGATGAGGTCATGACCGTCGGTTCCAAAGGGCGGCAGGATCTGCAATCGCGCCGGCGCGCCGCCGGCCGTGTATGCGGCGATCATCCGATGCGCGAGTTCGGGGCCATATGACCGGTCATTTTCGGCGTAGAGCCAAAGCGCCGGTACGCGGGCGGTTCGGCCGAGTGATGCCACTGTGCCCACGAGACGATCGGGGCTGCAGGCTTCGTCCGGCTTGGCCATCGCATGATAACCGCCGTCGAAGTTCAGAACGCCTACGACGCCGGCGGGATTTCGCTCGGCGACGGCGAGCATGGTTAGCCCGCCGGTTGAGTGGCCGAGCAGCAGGATGTGGTCGGGATCGACCCAGGGCTCACGTCGGGCCGCCGCCATCGCCACAATGATGTCGTCTGCCGCAATGCGCTCGGCCGCGAGGTAATCACACGGCCTTAGCAGTTCCTCGGAGTAGCTCCCTCCAGACAGGCCGAAGCCACGACGCATGATGGACAAGGTCGCGTAGCCACGCTGGGCCAGAGCTACGGCCGGTGTGTTGAAGGCGGTCGGAGTACGCTTGGCAATGTTGCGGAAGAACGCGTCATCCCATCCCCCTGGGGTGCCATGAGTCATGATCACCAACGGAAATCGGCCGGGACGATCCGGGCGAACGACATAGCCGTCCAGCGTCAAATCCTTGCCGAACATCCTGACGGGCAATGTTATGGGCGCACTGATCAGGCCGGACATGAGCCCGGGGTTTTCGGCATGAGCAACGGTGGCGAACGACAGAAGCAGCGCGATCAGGATCCGCACGTGAAACTCCAGAACGGGGCGCCTTGTCAAAGCGGGCTTCGGCAATCTAGCGTGTAATCCAGCCTTCGTTCAACCGGTCACTCGCTTTTGACTGCCATGTGGACGTGACGTCCGAGCCGGACCCGCGCGCGTGTTGGTCGCGCCGGAAATCACCGTTCAAGACCACCGATCTACAGCTGCGGACCAGACAGTCTAACCTCGCGCTCGGCGCGGAAGACATTGCCATACAGGTTGCTGATCCATTGTCTTCCGCTCGAGGTTACGTTCAAATAACGGATCGCCGTCGGGACTTGCGGTGCGACCTTGGTCCAGTAGAACTGCGGATATTTGTGCACCACGTCCGCGGGTGTGGCGTATCCGAGCGATTTGTTGAGCCCTATCTCTTCGAATTCATAGAAGAGCGCATTTGATTTCTTCATGTAGTTCGGATCGCCGAGCTGGCCGATCAGATCAGCGGCGCGCAGCAACAAACCTTCTTCCTCGTCCAGATCATCCTTGAGTTCGCTCGTTGGTGCGTCTGTATAGGGAAAGCGGGTATATTCGATGGCCTGGGCAACGCGCGCGGCGTYGATCTGGTCGACTGCGTCGAGGCGCTCCACCGCGAACAATTTTGAGCGATCGACGTGATAGGGCGCAAGCGCTGCATCGGAGGAGCCGACCGGCAACTCAACCGTTCGGCCGGTACCATCAACGACATAGGCGCCCTCCTGGTCTCCGTAGATGACGCCCCGAACGTAGCCGATGTCGTGGATCAGACAGGCCAGGATAAAGTGAGCGTAATCGCTGGCCGTGGTTTGCCTCAGAAGTGAGCGGCCGATCAGGATGTCGTGCCCCACCAGCGTGACCAACAGGGTGTGCTCCACGTTGTGATACAATGCATCGCTGTTGCCGATACATTCCAGGGCCAGCTTCGCCGCGTAAGGGAGCAATTCCGGCAAGCTGGCATGCGATGAGCCGAAGCGGCCTTTTGTCTCCGAGATGAGGAACGCACCGAGCGCCTGGGACGTCAGTTCTGGAATTGTTATCATGAGCAAGGTCCTCGTCGACGAACCCCCAATAAGCCTGCTGCAGGATCAGGAGGGAGAGGAGGCCACTGGAAGAATGCGACGCCGAGCTGGAAATTGCCGGGCGCCAGCGAACTGAAAGGCGACGTCGCCGCCTCAATGGGGCTGAACATGACGTGAGGCCAAAGGCGGGGGTGATGCTTGACCTAGATCAACGTGGCTGCGGCGCATGCTACGTCTGCCCGGCAGCAACGCCCGTTCAGGGTGGTCAAAAGCCGGCGTGCGGCGCGAAGGCCAGTCAGCCGGAGGCTGACATCGGCCGACAATTCAGCCATGGCGCCAATTTGTCGCCGGACCGCGTGGCTGGTCGGCCCTAGAAAGCGCGAAGGGTGCACCGGTACGCTCGGGTTCGAATGAACCCCACCCGACGGCGGAGCGACATGTTATTCTGGGTCATTGTATTTATGTGATTATCAGGAGACCGGATCATGATTCCTCAGGATCGGTTTCGCGGCCTTTTTCATAAATATCTGTTCGCGCTGTTCGTGGCTGTCGCGATCCCACTTGCATTCAACGGCGTCATTGAGGCGTGGTTCGGCTATCGCGATCAGCGCGCGAGGCTCGACCAGTGGCTTAGCCTCCAGTCCGCATCCGCGGCCGCCGAAATTCACGATTTCATCCACGGCATCACGAGTCAGCTCGGCTGGCTGGTTCAGCTTCCATGGAGTGACGAGTTCGACGAACGCCGGCGGACCGACGCGTTGCGCCTGCTTCGACAAGCGCCTGCCATCGTCAGTCTCACACTCCTCGACGGCAATGGCCTGGAGCGTCTCTACATCTCGCGGATCGGCCTCAATCGTATCGAGAGCCGCACGGACCGATCAGCCGATCCCGCCCTGGTTGGTGCCCGCGCAGCTCAGATCTGGTTCAGCGACGTCAGCTACAATCGAGGCTCCGAACCGTACTTGACGGTCGGGATTGCCGGCAACCGGCCGGCTGTCGGCGCGGTCATAGCCGAAGTGAACCTCAAGCTGATTTGGGACGTGATCTCGGCGATCAAGGTCGGAAAGACCGGCTCCGCCTTCGTCCTGGACCGATCGGGTCGCCTGATCGCCCATCCCGACATCAGCCTCGTGCTCCGCGGGGCGGAGGAAGCAACCTCCAAACCATTTCGGGCTGTGCGGGACGCGATAGGGTCGAAAGCGGGCTTCGCAACGAGCCGGGATGCGCAAGGACACTATGTTGCCGCCAGCGCTGCTCCCGTACTGGGCCCCGACTGGACAGTCGTGGTCGTGCAGCCGCTATCCGAAGCTTACGCGCCGATCTATTCCGCCCTGTGGCGGACGGCAATGCTCCTCGCAATCAGCACCATGCTCGCAGGGATACTTGCCTATGCACTGGCGCACCGGATGACGGAGCCGATCAAGCTGCTCGAGGAGGGCACGGAGAGGATTGGTGCCGGGTCCTTTGACCACCGCATCTCAATCCACACCGGGGACGAGTTCCAGCGTCTTGCAAACAGTTTCAACAGAATGGCGTCCGAGCTGGCGCTGGCGCAGCAGCACCAGGAGCGCATCGCCAAGCTCAAGCGGTTCCTTGCCCCCCAGGTCGCCGATCTCGTCGATCGAGCCGGCGATGACAGCGTGCTGGACGGCCGCCGTACGGAAGTCGTCGTTGTCTTCTGCGATTTGAGGGGGTTCACCGCGTTTTCAGCAGGCGCCGCGCCCGAGGACGTCATGAGCGTACTGTCGGAATATTATGAAAGCCTTGGCAGGGTCATCACGAAATTCGAGGCAACGCTGATCAATTTCTCCGGAGACGGACTGATGGTGCTGGTGAACGCACCTGTCCCGGTCGTAGAGCCTGCATTGAGAGCCATCGATCTCGCCATCGACATGCAGACGAACGTGCAAGCCCTCATCGCCGGCTGGCGATCGCGTGGCTACCACATTGGTTTCGGAATCGGCCTTGCCAGCGGGCCGGCGACTGTCGGCCGGATCGGATACGAGGACCGGCTCGACTACACCGCCATTGGAAGCGTCGTGAAYCTTGCGGCCCGGCTGTGCGGATCTGCCGCAGACAAGGAAATCCTGATCGACGCCAAAGTCGCCGCCGACGTCAAGGGCAGGCGGCCCGTTGAGGATCTCGGGGGCCGCGAGATCAAAGGATTTGACGAAGCCATTCCAGTCTTCGGAATATCTTTCGAGGCTCTCGAGCCGAGTGGCCGCGGGATGCCCGGCACAATCCGCTAGAGACTGTCCGCGTATCCGGGGCTATGCTCCGGCAAACGGCTGACGGCAGCGGGTCCGTGGGCATGAGGTGCGCCAACTCTGAAGCAGCAACGCTACGCAGACGCGCCAGACGGCGTGATTTTCTTCTTTGGATGGCAGGCGCCGCGACGTGGACGACCGTCTCGTATGGGCAGAAGCCCTCCATGCCGGTCATCGGATATCTTTGCCCGGAGTCACCCGAGCTCTTTGGCAGTCGACTTGAGGCTTTCCGACAGGGACTGGAGGAAGCCGGCTTCGTCGAGGGGCGCAATGTGGCGATCGACTTTCAGTGGGCCGCCGGACAATACTCTCGATTGCCAGCCCTGGCTGCCGAATTGGTCGCCAGAAATGTAGATCTGATCGTGGCTCCCGGCGGGGCTCCCGTGGCACTTGCCGCGAAGGGTACGGGTACGACCAAGACTATCGTGTTCGAGATGGGCGGCGACCCCGTTCAGCTACGCGTGGTGGACAGCCTGTCGCGGCCGGGCGGAAATATCACGGGGGTATCGAGCCTGAGCGTCGATGTGTCGCCAAAGCGGCTTGAGCTGATGCGCGACCTGTTGCCCACGGCGACCAGATTGGCGGTGGTCGCCAACCCGACAAGTCCGACCGCACCATCACAATTGCAGAAGCTTCAGGCGGCCGCAGAAACCCTGCGGGTTCAACTGCAGATCTATAGCGCAAGCAAGGAGGATGAATTTGAATCCGTGTTCGCGGCCGTTGCCAGGGACGGGCCAGGCGGAGTTGTGTTTACCTCCGACCCTTATTTTGCATTTCGCAGTGCCCGGCTGGCGGCTCTCGCGATGAAATATCAATTGCCCGCAATCACGCAGACCCGAGACTTTCCCGTGGCTGGAGGCTTGATGAGCTACGGAGGAGATTTCATGCAGTCGCACCGTCGCGCGGGTATCTATGCCGGACGCATTCTGTCGGGCGAGAAGCCTTCTGATCTTCCGGTTCAACTCGTCACGAAGGTGGAGCTCGTTGTCAATTTGAAGGCCGCGAAACTGCTCGGCCATCCGTTCTCCGCAGCAGTCATTGCCGGCGCGGACGAGGTGATCGAGTAAATCATCATGGGAACGCGCCCAGGTCGGCTTACACGAACCTGACAGGGGCGCGGGCTAGCTTGCCACGCGCTTTTTCGCTGGCCGAGGCGGCCGGAATGGTGGAAGAGAGCGAAGATGCGGCGCGAGCCGTGATTGCACCGGAACATCCGGCGGGACTGCGATGCGCCTTCTGATCGTCGAGGACAATGTCGAGCTGTCGCGGCTCGTTGCCGCCGGGCTGTCGGCCGCCGGCTACCAGAGCGACATCGTGAGCACCGCGGCCGAGGCACGCGAGGCGGTCAGCAGCGTCAGCTATGCTGCGATGATCCTCGACCTCGGCTTGCCCGACGGCGACGGCCTGTCGGTGCTGCGCGAGCTGCGCCGGCAGATGGAGCCGCTGCCGGTGCTGGTGCTGACCGCGCGTGGCGGCCTGCAGGACCGCGTCAGCGGCCTGCGCAGCGGCGCCGACGACTATCTCGCAAAGCCGTTCGCCATGGAGGAGCTGGTGGCGCGGCTGGAGGCGATCCTGCGCCGGCCCGGCCAACTGCTCGGCCGCTCGCTGCGGCTCGCCAATCTCGTCTACGACACCGAAAGCCGCCAGATCTTCGTCGACGACCAGCCGCGGATCATCTCCGCGCGCGAGACCTCGGTGCTGGAAATCCTGCTGCGCCGGCAGGGGCGGGTGGTGCCGAAGAAGAACGTCGAGGACCACATCTTCGGGCTCGAAGGCGAGGTCGCCTCCAACGCGGTCGAGGTCTACGTCTCGCGGCTGCGCAAGCAGCTCACCGAGCACGGCGCCAAGGTCGTGATCCACACCATCCGCGGCGTCGGCTATCTCATGTCCGAGGAGAAATAGCGTGGCGGCCGCCGGGGCCTATGGCAGATCGCCGACATTCAAATCGTTGATCTGGCGCATCGTGTTCATGCACATCGTGGCGGTCGCGGTGGTCGCGATCTTCCTTCCGCTGGTGCTGTTCTGGCTGCTCAATTCCGAAGTCGACCAGCTGCACCGCGAAGCCATGCGGGCGCAGGCCGAGGTGCTGGCCGAGCGCATTGTCGCCGCGCCGGACGGCCTGCTGACGTTCAACCTGCCGGACAGCCTGCGGGGCCTCTATTCGGAAGCCTACGGCCGCTATCTCTACGATATCCGCGATGCCGACGGCCGTTTGCTGTTTTCGTCCCGCCGCAAGACGGGAGCGGCAGCGTCGGCGCCGCCGACACTTTCCGAGACGATTTCCGGCGCCGGCGTCACCCGCATCATCGACGGCAAGATCGTGCGCATCCGCGTCGCCGAGGATCTGGCGCATCGCGACGTCATCATCGACGACATCATCTCGAACTTCTTCCGCCGGGTCGGGTGGATCACCATTCCGATCCTGCTGATCCTGCTCGCCGCCGACATCATCATCTTCCGCCGCGCCATCGCGCCATTGTGGAAGGCCTCGGAGGAGGCCAGCAATATCGGACCGGCGCGCACCGACATCCGCCTGCCGACGGAGCAGATCCCGCGCGAGATCATGCCGCTCGTCATCGCCGTCAACCAGGCGCTCGACCGGCTCGAGGACGGCTTTCGCGTGCAGCGGCAGTTCACGGCGGATGCCGCGCATCAATTGCGGACGCCGCTCACGATCCTGCGCACGCGGATCGAGACGCTGGGCGATGGCGCCGCAAGGCAGGCGCTGCACGACGACATCGAAGGCATGAGCCGCATCGTCGCCCAGTTGCTGGAGATCGCCGAGCTCGACACCTTGGTGCTCGATCCCGGCGAGACCGCGGACCTGCGCGCCGTCTGCGCCGAGGTGGTCGGCTCCATCGCGCCGTTCGCGATCGCGCAGCACAAGGACATCGCGCTGAAGGGCGCCGACGCGCCGGTGCTGATCCACGGCAATGCGGAGATGCTCCAGCGCGCGATCTTCAACCTCGCCGAAAACGCCATCAAGTTCACGGCGAAGGATACCGCCGTCGACGTCGAGGTGCGCGAGGACGGTTCGGTGCGCGTGCGCGATTGCGGCCCCGGCATTGCGGAGGCCGAGCGCGAGCTGATCTTCCAGCGCTTCTGGCGCGCCGACCGCCAGCGCAGCGACGGCGCGGGCCTCGGGCTCTCGATCGTGCGCGGGGTCGCGGACGATCATGCCGCGACGGTGGCGGTGGAAAATCTTCCCGGCGGCGGCGCGGAGTTCACGCTGCGGTTTCGGCTGGCGGACAGGGTTGCCTCTTCACCCTCTCCCCTTGTGGGAGAGGGTGGCTCGCCGCGATAAGCGGCGAGACGGGTGAGCGACTGTGTTCGCTGTCAAGCGGGTTGCCATGGTGTTTTCGTCCTGATCATGACATTGAGGATGGTCAGCAGCTTGCGGGCGACGGCGATCAGGGCAACGAGCTTCGGCTTTCCATTGGCC
>NZ_JBFRFR010000105.1:0-20877 GCF_052114925.1 Bradyrhizobium sp. 2TAF36
ACCATGCCGCCCGGCAGGTCCTGCAACAGGCCGATGCTGCCGCTCTTCGGCGTGAAGGACGGATTGCGTGCGATGCCCACCTGCGGCGTGCCGTCGGGTAGATAATCCGGCGGGAAGTTCGGCGTCGTGCCGTGCAGCTCGACATGCTCGATGCGGCCGGCGATCTGGGCTCGCGTCGCGTCCGTGAACTTGAACTCGTTGAAGGCGTAAGCGGCAACGCGGGTGTTGTTGTTGGGGTCCCACAGGCCGTTGAACAGCGTACCGGGATTGTCAGGGCTCGGCGCGGTCAATTCCTGATGGCCGACCTGAAAGCCCAGCGCCGTCGTCACCTCGGCGAAGCGCGCGTTGAACGGCATCAACTGCACCTCGGTGCGGATCTCCTGCTCCTTGTTGGTGAAGGTCTGCCGCACACCGTCGGTGTTGGGATCGGCGGGATCGGCAAGGCCGATCTCGTTGTGTCGATAATCCGTGGCGCCAGCCCAGAAGCGAATGGTGTCGATCGCGGCGGCATCGGGCCGGTACTCGCCCTTGACGTTGATCTTGGTCTGGTGCGCGTCGATCCGGGTGTTGTGGTCGGCGCCGTCGATGCCGGGGATATGGTAGAGCGAGTCGTTCTGCGTGATCGACGCGCCGATATAGCCGCCCTGGAAGAAGTAGGAGCCGCCGATCGAGGCGCCGTCCGTGCGCGACGCCGAATTGGGCTGGCGCCCGTTTGTGATGGTCCGGGTCTGGTCGGTCAAATAGGGGTAGCTCGGGATGCCGTAATCCGTCGTGTTGCGGCCGTAGACGTCGGCATGGAACGCGAAATTGCCGGCGCCGGTGTCGAGCAGCACGCCGCTCTCGACACCGCGATCGACCGAGCTGAACGCGGAACGTGTCTCGGCCGTGACGCAGGGCGATGTCCCGGCGGTTGCGAGTGGCGCCTTCACCGGCATGCCATAACTCTGGAACGGCTGGGCACCGCAGGTTGGCAGCGCGTCCGGAATCCGGTTGTTGGTCGCGCTGACGACGCCGCCGATCGAGGTCGAGCCGTAGCGCAAGGCGGCCGGCCCGCGCACCACTTCGACCTGGTTGGTCGCGAGCGTATCGATCGGGACGAAGTGATCCTCGCCGAGATCGGATGCGCCGTTCGCATTGGTGCCGTTCTCGACAATGCCGACGCGGTTGACGTCGAGGCCCCGGATGATCGGCCGGCTGGAGGCGCCGGGCGCAAAGCTCGAGCCGGTGATGCCCGGCTTGGAGAACAGCAGATCGCCGAGCTGGCCGCCGCCCTCGCGGCGGATCTCCTCGTTCGGCACCACGGTGACGGTGGCGAACTGGTTGGTCACGATCGGCAGCACGCCCTGCTGGGGCGTGGCGGCCGTCGCTGGCGCCGCCGGCGTTGCTTCCGCCGTGCGTTGCTGGCCGCGCGACCGTCCGGTGCGCGCGACATGGACCGGGCTGCGGGTCGGCACCACCCTGCGCACGATCGGGCTCGGCGCTGTCACGGTGACGGCGGGGATCTCGGTCGACGATTTATCTTGCGCAGTCTGTTGTACCGGCTCTTGGGCGAGCGCCGATGTGGCGGCGGCGCCGAGCAGGAGCAGGCTTGCTCCACCCAGACGCTGCGCGCGTCGCAATTCAAATGACATAGTCCTGATTCCAGTCAGGCGCCGTCCGCAAGATTTGGTGCTGATCGGAGGCGGCCTGCCGTCGCAGCGCGACGGAATTCGACTTCAGCTTCTCCCGTGCGTTCGCCTGAAAGCGGCGAGCCGGGCGTGATCAAGTGATGTCTGGAGTCAGGACGCGGGAGGGGCGCGGGGCTGGAACGCCGTGCCGGCCGATTTCAGATGGACGAACTCGGCATCGGTGGTGAGCTGAAGCAGCTCGATCGCCTGCGGCAGCAGGAGCACAGGCGGCGTCGCGGATACGACGGTGCCCGCCATCGCGACGACGGCGCAGATCGCGCAATTGTCCTCGCCCGGCTGCTCCCGGTCAGGGCCGGCGGGCGATTGCTTCTGGACCGCGGCGCGGTCACTCGAAGCGATACTCTTGCCGTTGTCGGTCTGCTGAAGCGAGGACAGGGCGAGGGGGGTGGCCTGGGCGAACCAATGGCTGTGGCCGAACGTCAACGCGAACTGCACCAGCATCGCGAACAACGCGAGCCGGGCGCCGTGCCTGATATTCGACCGGAACCACTTCATCTGGAAAAGCCACCCCACATCGCGAGGATCAATTCCCCTGATCTCGTGATGTTATAATGTAACATCGCAGCATCGATCAGCGGATGTCAACAGCGAGCGGACCAACGCGCGCAGGCAGCCGAACCGATGTGTCGTTCGGGCAACTAGAGCGCGATGGGTTGAAGTTGAATCGAGTTGGGCCAACAGCGGGCTCTGTCCGTTCCCTCCCCCCTTGCGGGGGAGGGGCAGGGAGAGGGGTGCCGCACGGGGACTCTTTCCGTCGCGCAATCATACGCGATGCATCGCTAACAATCGGCACCTTTTGCTGGGCCACCCCTCTCCCTAGCCCTCCCCCGCAAGGGGGGAGGGAACGCACCGCCGTCGCGGTGCTAGGCGAGTCTCATCTCGCTTCGGGAGTTCAGCGCCCTTCGCGGACCCAGGTCGCGGCAAACGCGCCGAGCAGCAGCAGCAGGCCGATCAGGCCGGCGAAGATCGGTAGCACCCCGACGCCCTTCACGACGCTGGCGTCGCGCATCCGCACGCCCATCCAGCCATCGCCAGCGAAGACGCTCGCCGAACGCACCGGCACGATACGCGGCAGCTCGACGCTGGTGCCGTCGACCACGCGCACGGCATTGCCGCCGGTCGCCTGCGTCAGCGGCTTCAGGGTTTCGGTCGTCGAGGTGACTTCCGAAAACTCCTTCGGATTGGTCGGACCGACATTGATCAGCGCCTTCAGCGTGCCGTCGGTCGCCTGCCACAGGCCGAGCTCGCTGGCCGGCAGGCTGGCGCGCCACTCGCCGGGATCGGCAGGCGCGAGCGTCAGGTCCTGCGACACGCCCGACGGCGAGGTCACGCTGACCGGCTGGACGCTGTCCGACATGGTCTGGCGTACCACGACGAGGTCCTTGCCCTGCACCTGGAGGCGCAGTGCCTCTTCATCGAGGTCAGGCTGCTTCATCAGCCAGTGCGACATCCGCCGCAAGAGATCGAGATGCGGGCCGCCGCCTTCATAGCCGCGCGCCCACAGCCAGATATGGTCGGAGAGCAAGAGCGCGACGCGGCCCTCGCCGAAGCGCGAGAGGAACAGGAGCGGCTTGCCGTCGACGCCCGTCATCACCGGCGGGTTGACCGCATTGCGGGTGTCGACGGTGCGGAAGAACCGGCTCCAGCGCGGCGGTTCGCTCGCGGAGCCTTCGAGGCCGCGCGTGACCGGATGGCGTTTGCCGATCTCCGACAGATGCGCATAGAACGGCTTTTCGGTCACGCCGACGGGTTCTGCCGGCAGCACCGAATCCAGCGGCGTGCGCCAGATGCTGGTGTTGGAAGCATAGTCCGGGCCGGCCGAGACCAGCACCGCGCCGCCCGCGCGGACATAGCGCGCGATGTTGTCGAAATAGGCGATCGGCAGCACGCCCTGGCGGGCATAGCGGTCGAAGATGATCAGCTGGAATTCGTTGATCTTCTGCTGGAACAGCTCGCGGGTCGGAAACGCGATCAGCGACAGCTCGTTGATCGGCGTGCCGTCCTGCTTCTCCGGCGGACGCAGAATGGTGAAGTGCACGAGGTCGACGCTGGCGTCGGACTTCAGCAGGTTGCGCCAGGTGCGCTCGCCGGAATGCGGCTCGCCCGAGACCAGCAGCACGCGCAGCTTGTCGCGCACGCCGTCGATGGCGACGACGGCGCGGTTGTTCACCGGCGTCAGCTCTTTCTCGAGCGGCGAGGCCTCGATCTCGACGATGTTCGGCCCGGCATGCTTGATGTCGACGTCGACGCTTGCGCTCTGGCCGCTTCCCAGCGTGCGCTCGCCCAGGACCTCGCCGTCCCTGCGGATCGTGACCTTGGCGCGCTCGCCGGTGACGCCCTGGTCGTCGAGGCGATAGGTGATGGTCTGGGTCTGCCCGACGATGCCGAAGCGCGGCGCCGCCGTGATCGCGATGCGGCGGTCGCGCTCGTCCTTCTGCCCGGTGATCAGTGCGTGCACCGGCGCCTGGAAGCCGAGCCCGGCGGTGTTGGCCGGGATGTCGTGGACCCGGCCGTCGGTGATCAGGAACGCGCCGGCGACACGGTCGACCGGCACGTCCGACAGCGCGGTGGCCAGCGCTCCGAACAGTTTTGTGCCGTCGGTCTCGCCATCGGCCTGTCCGGCGTCGACGACGCGGACCTCGAGGCCCTTGATCTTCTTCAGGCTGTCGACCAGCGCTTCCTGCGCTTGCGCGGCCTCGCGATTGCGGTTGCCGAAATTCTGGCTCGGGCTCTTGTCGACCACGATGGCGGCGACCGAGGTGAGCGGATCGCGGTCCTCGCGGGTGAAGGAGGGATTGGCGAGCGCCAGCAGGAACAGCGCCAGCGCGGCCACGCGCACGGCTGCACCGCGCGCACGCGCCACCAGCAGCACGAGCGCAACGACCACGATCGCGGCGAGCGCGAGCCACAGGACGATCGTGGGAACAAGCGGCGTGAACGCAATGCCGTAATTCATGTCGATCCTATTGCCCCAGCCGTTCGATCAGGGCCGGTGCGTGCACCTGGTCGGCCTTGTAGTTGCCGGTCAGGGTGTACATCACGATGTTGGCGCCGGCGCGGTAGGCGAATTCGCGCTGGCGGGCGTCGCCGCCGGACATCGGCAGCATGAACTGACCGTCGAGCCGCTGCGCCCAGGCGCCGGCCAGATCGTTCGAGGTGATGATGATGGGCGAGACGCCGTCGCCGCCGCGGGCCGGCCGCTGCGCGCTGTCGTCGTCCTCATCGCGCGGCAAGGCCTCGACCCAGGTCTGGCCGGTGCTGAAACGGCCCGGGAAGTCGCGCAGCAGATAAAAAGTCTTGGTCAGCACGTGCTCGCGCGGCACCGGTTCGAGCTCAGGCACGTCGAGCGACGACAGGATCTCGCGCAGCGTCTGCATGCCCGGGGTCTGTGCGGCGCCGTTCTCGCCGGGCGGCGCTTCGATCGCGTCGCGGGTGTCGAACAGAACGGTGCCGCCCTGCTTCATGTAGGCGTCGATCTTGTTGATGGCATCCTGCGGCGGCTTGGGCGCGCCCGGCACGATCGGCCAGTAGATCAGCGGGAAGAAGGCGAGCTCGTCGCGTCCGGGATCGATGCCGACGGGATCGCCGGCTTCCAGCGCGGTGCGCTGCGCAAGGAATTGCGTCAGACCGGACATGCCGGCCTTGACGATGGAATCGACGTCGGCATTGCCGGTGACGACATAGGCGAGGCGGGTTTGCGACACCGCCTTCATGGCGAACTCGTCGGACGCGCCATCGGCGCGCGACGGCGCGGGCGCAAGCGACACCAGGCCTGCAAGCGCCAGCCCGACGACGATCATGGCTGTCGCGGCGCGCCGGCGCAGCAGCGCGGCGATCCCGCCGCCGAGCACCGCGACGATGATGGCGTCGATCAGGAACAGTGCGAGCGCCGTCGACAGCAGCCAGCCGCGCAGGTCGCGCGGCTCGGCATTGGTGTAGGTCGCGTGCCGGGCGCGCAGGCCTGCGGTGTTCAGCGCGGCGATGCGGTCGGAAGCGGCGAGCGTGTTCACGGCGAGCGGTCCTTCTGCCGGACCATAGAAGCCGGGCGGATGATCAGGCGTAGCGCGGTCGCGATAATCCGCAGGCAGCGGCTTTGCGGTGGCCGGTGGCGGGCCGAACGCGCCGAAGCCGTCGAGGATGTGCAGCGGCGCCACCGTCTCGGTGCTCGCCTCGGCCGCGACCCCGGGCCCGGGCTTGGCGGTGTAGCCGGACATGTCGACGACCCGGCGCAGCATTTCGACGAAGGTGCCCGACATCGGCAGGTCAGACCAGCGCATGTCAGCGCTGACGTGGAACAGGCTGACCAGGCCCTTGCCGCGATGCTCGCCGGTGACGAGCGGCGTGCCGTCTTCCAGCGAGGCCCAGCTCTTGGTGGCGAGCACCGCGTCGGGCTCGGCCAGGACCTGGCGGTTCACGGTGACGTCCTTGGGGACGGCGACGCCGGCAAATGGGCCGTTCGCCGCGAAGGCGGCGAGATGCTGCGGCTTCTCCCAGGTCAGGCTGCCGCCGAGCGTGCGGCCGCCCTTGCGCAGCTTGACCGGCACGAGATCGTCCTCGGCCTGCGCGAGCCTTGGACCGGCGAAGCGCACCAGCACGCCGCCCTGGTCGATCCAGGCGTTGAGGCGCTCGCGGATTTCAGGAGCGACGGTGCCGACATCGGCGAGGATGATCATCGGCAGCTTCTGGTCGAGGAATTGGGTGATGCCCTGCTGCGGCGAGCCCCGGTCGGCGAGCCGCACGTCGGCGAACGGCGCCAGCGCACGGGTCAGGTAGAAGGTCGGCGCCAGCAGCGGCTGCGCGGTCTCGCTGGTCGTGCCGGTGACGATGCCGATGGCGCGGCGGCGCCACCGCTTGTCGAGCAGCTGCACCGCGCCGGCCGAACGCTCGCCCGATATATCGAGCCGCGTGATGTCGTTGCGCAGCTCGACCGGCAGGTCGAACGAGGCTTCGGTTTCCTTGTCCTGCGGGCCGAACGAATAACGCGCTTCGCCGATCGGTGAGGACTTCTGGTCCAGCGCGCGCACGGTGCCGACGGCGATGCCGCTGTCGGTGCGCAGCACCTTCACCGTCATCTTGGCGGCGGCGTTCTCGGCGGCGACGAGCGCCAGCGGGGAGGACGTGCCGCCCTCGAACACCGTCAAGCTGCGATCTCCGATGGTCTTGCCCAGGCCCTGCACGAAATCCTCGCCACGGCCGGTATCGACGCCATCTGACAGCCAGGCGATCTCGCAGTCGCCGGTGGCCTTCAGGAAGCGGTCGATGGCGGTCAGGGTTTCAACGCGATCGATCGAGTAGGGCTTTGGCGCGAGCTGGCGCAGTGCGACGCGCGCCGCACCCGCCGGCATCAGGGTGATGTCGCGGTTCGGCTCGGACAGCGGCACCAGCGCGATTGCGCGGCGGTCGTTGTCGGCATTGGCGATCAGCTCGTCGGCGGCCCTGACCCTGACATCCCAGTGCGATGCGGCGCTCCAGCCGTCGTCGAACATGATCATCAGCGGCGCCTTGCTGCCGGCGGCGCCTGTTTGCGGATTCCAGATCGGGCCGGCGGCGGCGAAAATGACGAGCGCCGCAGCCAGGAGCCGCAGCGCGGTCAGCCACCACGGCGTCCGCGAGGGCGTCTCTTCGCGAGGTGCGATGTCGAACAGCAGGCGCGTCGGCGGAAACTCGATGCGGCGCGGCCGCGGCGGCATCACGCGCAGCAGCCACCACAGCACGGGCAGGCTGACGAGGCCGATCAGGAGCAGCGGTTCGGTGAAGGCGAGCGGCAATCCCATCATGCGGCCGGCCCCACCTTGATCGTCGTGGTGCGGGTGCCCGATTTGCTCACCTGCATGCCGGCATGCAGGAACAGCAAGAGCTCGGCGGCGGAGCGGTCGGTCGCATGGGTCGTGAACAGCCAGTTGAGTCTGCTGGTCTCGGCGCGGATCTGGTCGCGGTGCAGCGCGAGCCGCGCGGTGTAGTCCTGCGCCCAGCTCTCGGCGCGGCCCGCCGTGATCACGCCGAAGCCCTCGGGCTCGACGAACTCGACGCGGCCGGAATAAGGGAACGACTCTTCGGCGGGATCGACCACCTGCACCATTGTGCCATGCGCGCCGGAGCCGGACAGGCCCGCGAGCGTGGATTTGATCTCCGCGATCGGCGACCAGAAATCCGACAGCACGATGATCTCGGCGAGCGCGGAAGGCACGAAGGACGGCGGCAGGCTCAGCCGGTCGGCATCGTCATGCAGCATCGCCTGCGCCATCTTGTCGATGACGCTGCGGCTCGCGGTCGGCGCCATCAGTCCGGGAATGCCGACGCGTTCGCCGCCCGAGACCAGCAGCTCGGCCAGCGCGAAGGCGACGATCAGCGTCCGCTCGAGCTTGGATTCGCGCGCGGTCTTGGAGGCGAACGCCATCGAGGGCGAGCGATCGGGCCAGATCCAGACCGTGTGCGAGGCTTCCCATTCAAGCTCGCGCACATAGAGATGGTCGTCGCGCGCCGAGCGGCGCCAGTCGACGTTCTGCGCCGGCTCGCCGGAGACGAAGCGGCGGTATTGCCAGAAATTTTCACCGGAACCGGCGCGGCGCCTTCCGTGCAGGCCGTGGATGACGTTGGCGGCGATACGGCGGGCTTCGAGCACCAGGCGCGGCAGCGAAGCGGCGAGCGTACGGCTTTCGCCATCGGCACGTCGGATCGCGATGATCTCCTTCGCTGTGTGCCCGTTGTCTGCGGCCATCAACCGATCCGAGCCTTCAATTGTTTGATCACGTCCGGAATCGTGCGGCCTTCGGCGCGCGCCTGGAACGTCAGCGCCATGCGGTGCTTCAATATGGGCTCGGCGAGGTCGAGCACGTCGTCGATCGAGGGCGCCAGGCGTCCGTCGATCAGCGCGCGTGCGCGCACGGCGAGCATCAAGGATTGGCTGGCGCGCGGGCCGGGACCCCAGGCGATGAACTTGCCGGTCTCGCCGCTCTCCTCGCCCGGACGGGCCGAGCGGACCAGCGACAGGATCGCCTCCACCACGGAATCGCCGACCGGCAGACGGCGGATCAGCCGCTGCGCAGTGATCAGCGCATCTGCGTTCATCGATCCCTTCGCCAGCGTCTCCTCGGCACCCGTGGTCTCGAACAGGATGCGGCGCTCGGCGTCGCGATYGGGATAGTCGACGTCGATCTCCATCAGGAAGCGGTCGAGCTGGGCTTCCGGCAGCGGATAGGTGCCTTCCTGCTCGAGCGGGTTTTGCGTGGCGAGCACGTGGAACGGCTTCGGCAGGTCGTGACGCGCGCCGGCGACGGTGATGTGCTGCTCCTGCATCGCCTGGAGCAGCGCCGACTGCGTGCGCGGGCTGGCGCGGTTGATCTCGTCGGCCATCAGCAGCTGCGCGAACACGGGACCGGAGATGAAGCGGAAGGAGCGCTTGCCGGCGGTGCTCTCGTCGAGCACTTCGGCGCCGAGAATGTCCGACGGCATCAAATCGGGCGTGAATTGGATGCGCTTGGCGTCGAGGCCCAGCGTGATGCCGAGCGTCTCGACCAGCTTGGTCTTGGCGAGGCCGGGCACGCCGATCAGCAGCGCATGACCGCCGGAGAGGATGGTGACGAGCGTGTTCTCGATCACCCGATCCTGGCCGAAGATGACGGACGCGATTGCGTCTTTCGCCGCGCGAATCTGGCTCGACACCTGCTCGGCCGAACGGACGATTCCGTCTTCCAGTTTCTCGACACTTTCCGCCATCCGTCAGCTCCTTAAAGTCCGCCACGCGGCCTGCTTGCGTCGTCAGATCATCACAAGTCGCACATGGGCCCTATGCTAGACTTGCAGGAAGGCCATGTATTCGTTGAATTAACCTATCCCCACCTTATCGGCTTAGGGATATGTAGGGCATCACGAAGTGGCGACCTCCACACCGGGTTAATCCGGTGTGGAACCGCGCACCCGGGTACAACGTAAAACCTGCACCAATCGTGCCAACAGACAAAGTCAGGGCAAACCATGGCGAACCAAGGGCAGAGCGCCGATCGAGGTCTTGAGGGGCTGACTGCCGCCGCCAAAAGTGCCGCCGATGCCGAAGGCGCCAAGAAGGGCCTGCCGCCGGTGCATCTGTGGAACCCGCCGTTTTGCGGCGATCTCGACATCCGAATCGCTTCTGACGGTACTTGGTTCTACATGGGCACGCCGATCGGACGACACGCCCTGGTCCGCCTGTTCTCGACCATCCTGAAGCGCGAGGGCGGCAAGCATTTCCTCGTCACGCCCGTGGAGAAGGTCGGCATCCGCGTCGACGACGCGCCGTTCATGGCGGTCGAGATGCAGCAGGACGGCGAGGACAACCATCGCGTGCTCCGCTTCCGCACCAATGTCGACGACTGGGTCACCTGCGATGCCGCGCACCGGCTGCGCTTCGAGCAGGCCAGGGAGGGCGGGCTGACACCATACCTGCATGTCCGCGCCGATCTCTGGGCCAAGGTTACCCGCGCGCTCTACTACGATCTGGTTGACATGGGTGAGGAGCGGATGGTCGATGGCCAGCCGATGTTCGGCGTCGAGTCGGCCGGCGAATTCTTCGCCATGGCCGACGCGGAGCAGGTGAGGGCCGCACTTTGAACAAGCCTATCCTGAAGAGCGGTCCGGTCGTGATCGGCGCGGCCGATTTCTTCGCCCGATCCCGGGCGAGGCTCGGCTTCGACGTGCCGCCCGGCCTCTACGATCCGAACGTCATCCCCGCCTCGGGCGATCCCGGCACCGACAAGATGCTCGAGATCGTCGCGCGCGAGCAGCCGGTGCGGCCGGCTGCGGTCCTGATCGCCGTGGTCGACCGTCCCGAGCCGACCATCCTGCTGACGCAGCGCTCGGCGCATCTCAACGACCACGCCGGCCAGATCGCTTTCCCCGGCGGCAAGATCGACGCGACCGACGCCTCGCCGCTCGATGCGGCTTTGCGCGAGGCCGAGGAGGAGGTCGGCCTGTCCAGAGACTTCGTCGAGCCGATCGGCTATCTCGATCTCTACGGCACCGCTTTCGGCTTCCGCATCCTGCCGACGGTCGCCAAGGTGCGGCCCGGCTTCGAGCTCGCCATCAACCATTCGGAGGTTGATGATGCCTTCGAGGTGCCGCTATCCTTCCTGATGAACCCGGTGAACCACCAGGTGCACAGCAAGGAATTCCGCGGCATGGAGCGCTTTTACTACGCGATGCCGTTCGCGGAACGCTACATCTGGGGTGCGACGGCCGGAATGTTGCGTGTGCTGTATGAGCGGATCTACTCATCATGATCCGGCCGGTTCTGACCGAGATCGGAATTTTCCTCATCCCCTTTGCCGTCTATGCGCTGTTCCTGGCCGCCACCCGCTCCGGCCTGTTCGCGCGATCGTCCTGGCCGGTCACCGTCGTCGCGCGCCTTGTCCTGGCCGCGCTCGTGCTTGTCATCGCGGGGCTGATCGGCTTCGCGCATTTCTCCGGCGCCGCACCGGACTCGACCTACGTTCCCGCCCATATCGAGAACGGCAGGCTCGTGCCGGGCGTGGAAAAATAGGGGCTGGACCATGAGCGCAGAGCCGTTACTCGCCAATGCGCCCTGGCTGACCTCTGGCGGGACGGCGCGCGTCCTGACGCTGCTCAACGGCAACGGCGAGGAAGCGCGCGTGGTCGGCGGCGCCGTGCGCAATGCGTTGCTCGGTCTCGTGCCCGGCGACATCGACATCGCGACCACGGCGCGGCCCGACGAGGTGATGCGGCGCGCCAAGGCTGCCGGCATCAAGAGCGTGCCGACCGGCATCGACCACGGCACCATCACGCTGGTCATCGACGGCACGCCTTACGAAGTCACGACGCTGCGCGAGGACACCGAGACCTTCGGCCGCAAGGCCAAGGTCGCGTTCGGCCGCGACTGGGTGAAGGACGCCGAGCGCCGCGACTTCACCATGAATGGACTTTCGGCCGATGCGATGGGCGTCGTCTACGACTATGTCGGCGGGATCGCGGATGCGGCCGCGCGACGCGTGCGCTTCATCGGCGATCCCGACCAGCGCATCGCCGAGGATTTCCTGCGCATCCTGCGCTTCTTCCGCATCCACGCCGCCTTCGGGGCCGGCGAGCCCGACCGCGACGGCTATCTCGCCTGCATCCGCGGCCGCGCGGGTCTTGCGAGCCTGTCGGCCGAGCGGGTGCGCATGGAGATGCTGAAGCTGCTGGTCGCTCACGGTGCCTCTGACGCTGCGGTCGCGATGGCGGATGGCGGGTTGCTGCAAGCGCTGAGCGGAGGCGTCGTCTATACCGGGCCGCTGTCGGCCATGATCGCGATCGAGGGCGAGCTTGGCTTGCCGGCAAGCAGCACGCGGCGGCTCGCCGCGCTGACGGTCGCCGTGACCGAAGATGCCAAGCGCGTCGCCACGCGCTTGCGGCTCTCCAATGTAGAAAGCAAGGCGCTGGATTCGATGGGGCATCGCTGGTGGCGCTTCGCCACCAAGGACGAGGCCAATGCGCGACGGTTGCTCTACCGGCTCGGCGCGGAGCGCTATCACGATCGCGTGTTGCTCGGCTGGGCGCGGGCCGGCGGCGACGTCGGATCGTCGCGCTGGCGTGCGCTCGCCGAGCTGCCGCAGCGCTGGATTGCGCCGAAATTTCCGCTTCGCGCCGCCGACTTCATCGCCCGCGGCATGGCGGAAGGACCCGCGCTCGGGCATGTGCTGACGCTTGCCGAGGACGCTTGGCTTGCGGCGGATTTTCCCCTAGAGGAAGCCGCGCTCGCTTCCATCGCCGATCAAGCAGCGGCACGCGTCAGCCGCGATGAGAGAACGTGACCATCGTCTCAGGCTTCGCCGACATCTCGATCCTTCAGCTCCTGCTGGTCGCGTTGATGGCGTTGTTTGCTTCGATCATCGGTGGTCTCGCCGGCTACGGCACCGGCGCGCTGATGCCGCTCGTGCTGGTGCCGCTGGTCGGCGCCGAGCCCGTGGTGCCGATCATCGCGATCTCCGCGATCTTCACCAATTCGAGCCGTGCGCTCGCCTATCTGCGCTATGCCGACCGCCGCCGCGCGCTGATCGTGCTCGCCTGTGCGGCGCTGACGACCGCGCTCGGCGCCTACGGCTACACGCGGCTGACCAATGCGGGCGCCGCGCTCGTGATCGGCTCCATGCTGATCCTCAGCGTGCCGCTGCGCCGCGTGCTCCGCCGCCGCCAGGTCAGGATCGGCGACACCGGCCTTGCGGCCGGCTCGGTCGGCTATGGCGTGCTGGTCGGCGGCACCTCCGGCTCCGGCGTGATCCTGCTCTCGCTGCTGATGGCCGCAGGTCTCGAAGGCGCCGCCGTGATCGCGACCGACGCGATGATCTCGCTCGGCACCGGCCTCATCAAGATCTCGGTGTTCGGGCTGGCCGGCGCCGTCACCGCACAGGTGCTCGCCTTCGCGCTGCTGATCGGCGCGATTGCGATCCCCGGCGCATTCCTCGCAAAGGCTTTTGTCGAACGCATGCCGGTGCATATCCACACGGCGATCCTCGATGTCGCTGTCATCACCGGCGGGCTGGTGATGATCTCGGCGGCGGCAAGGTCGCTGATCGCATAGATGACTCCGGTCCGATTGGCGTTCGCGATGTCCTTTCAAGGACGGACATTCCGTCCCGATGCTTGCACGCCACCAAATGCTAGCCGAAACGGCCGATCCTGACTGCCGAGGGTTGAAAAGATTTCCGCCGATGACGGCCGTCGGCCGGTGGGCCAAGCAGGACGCTTTCTTACAACTGCAATCGGGCATGTCAGGACTGAAATGCTTCAGTAGCACCGTCGAGGCAGGTTTGAGACTTCATATCAACGGAAGCGGGCGCAGGCATGCGCACGCATCGTGGTCTCGACATGCACGGAGGAAGGTGAGGCATGGGACGATCCAACACAGAGTGCCAATGGCCTGAAAAAAAGTCGAGCAATCGGTCCAGGATTCAGATTGCCTTCCGGGAGATCAGTGCTGTTCTTGTTCTCTTTCCTGCTCTCCTGGGTCTTTCTCTCCCTTCCAGTGCATGGGCGCAGAGTGGGACCGAGGCGAAGCCGGACCGCATCAAGGCGAATATCTCGAGAGTCGACAGCGACTTCATTGAAGCCAATACGAAGAGATCCAGGGATTGGCCGACCGTCGGCCTCGACTACGCCGAAACGCGGTTCAGCAAGCTCAATCAGATCAACACTGACAACGTCAGGGATCTCGGGCTCGTCTGGAGTTACAATCTGGAATCATCGCGCGGCATCGAGGCAACGCCCCTCGTCGTCGACGGCATCATGTATCAGTCGGCCCCCTGGAATGTGGTCCATGCCATTGACGTGCGGACCGGAATAAAAATCTGGTCGTTCGATCCGGGTGTTGACCGGTCAAAGACCTATCGCGGGTGCTGCGACGCTGTCAGCCGTGGCCTCGCACTCTACAAGGGCAAGGTCTTCGAAGCCGCCTATGACGGGCGCCTGATCGCGCTCGATGCAGCGACCGGGGCCAAGATCTGGGAAACGGACACGCTGATCGATCACGATCATTCCTACACGATCACCGGCGCGCCGCGCGTCTTCAACGGCAAGGTCGTGATCGGCCAGAGCGGTGCCGAATATGGTGTGCGCGGCTACGTCACGGCCTACGACAGCGAGACCGGTCATCAGCTCTGGCGCTGGTTCACCGTGCCCGGCGATCCATCGAAGCCATTTGAAGACGCCTCGATGGAAGCCGCGGCGAAGACCTGGGATCCCTCAGGGAAGTATTGGATCAACGGCGGCGGTGGCGCGCCATGGGACTCGATCACGTTCGATCCCGATCTGAACATGGTCTATGTCGGCACTGGCAACGGCGGCCCTTGGAATCGCAAGCTTCGCAGTCCGTCGGGTGGCGACAATCTCTATCTGGGCTCGATCGTCGCGCTCAACGCCGACACGGGCCGGTATATCTGGCACTATCAGGAGACGCCCGGCGACAATTGGGACTATACATCGACCCAGCCGATGATCCTGGCCGACATCAAGATCGACGTTGTGCCGCGCAAGGTGATCCTGCACGCGCCGAAAAACGGCTTCTTCTTCGTCATCGATCGCACCAACGGCAAGTTCATCTCGGCGAAGAATTTTGTCGATGTGAATTGGGCGACGGGATACGACGCCAACGGACGGCCGATTGAGCTGCCGGCGGCGCGCGACGCAGATCAATACGAGTCGATTCCGGGACCGGACGGGGCTCACAATTGGCAGCCGATGTCGTTCAATCCGCTGACCGGCCTCGTCTACCTTCCGGCGCAGCACATCCCGGTCAATCTGTCGCCGGAAAAGTCGTTCGCGCAGAATGCTGCTGCGCCGGGCAAGCTCGGCGGCTTGCTGGGCGGGAATATCGGTTTCGTTTTCAACCCTCCGAAGTCGGCCCCATTCGGACGTCTGCTCGCCTGGGATCCGGTGCATCAAAAGGAAGTCTGGYGCGTCGAGCACGTGTCGCCGTGGAACGGCGGGACGCTGACCACCGCCGGCAACCTGGTTTTCCAGGGGACGGCGGATGGCCGCTTCGTCGCTTATGATGCAGCAAACGGAACCAAGCTGTGGGAAATGCCGACCGGCACCGGCGCGGTGGCGGCCGCCGCAACCTACATGGTCGACGACAGGCAATACATCTCGATTGCTGTCGGCTGGGGCGGATCCTACGGCCTGACGCACCGCGCGACCGAGTACCAGAACCCGGGAACGATCTACACATACGCACTCGGCGGCACGGCGAAGCTGCCAGCGTTCGTCAAATATCAGACCGAAGGTCTGCTGCAGGGCGTGAAGTATGATCCGAAGGACATCAGGGAAGGCGGCGAGATCTATGTCGCGGCAGCCTGCGTCGCCTGCCACGGCGTGCCTGGCGTCGGCCGCGGCGGCAACATCATCAATCTCGGCTACGCCAGCGCCGAAGAGATCACCAATCTGAGGCATATCCTCTTCCACGGTCCATTCCGCGACCAGGGCATGCCGGATTTCAGCGGCAAGTTGACGGAAGGGGACGTCGGGAAACTCCAGGCCTTCATACAGGGAACTGTTGACGCCATCAGACCGAAGAGCAGGTGATGAGTCAGCAGGCGCTGCGGCGGCGAGCGGCCCGTTCGACCGTGGCCGCTCATCACGCGCCTTTGTCGATCTTCACCCAGAGCGCACTGCCGAGCGTCGATGAGTTCCTGGCCGCGTAGGCCCATGCCGGCAAGCGCAATGGTGCAAGCGCAAGTGCGATCACGGCCTGCCCAATCCGCTGCGCTTTGCTTCGCGGCAGGCCGCGCACGAACTCACTGACGCTGCCCGGTTTCTCTGCACTGCGCAAAAAGCTGTCCACGATGTCTTCCCTGAGAAACTTCAGGAGATTGAATGGTTCCCGCTCGCAAATGCTCAATTGCAGGCCGTGTCGTCGACATACCGCGTCAAACGCGTCCTTCGTCCAGCGGCCAATGTGGTTCGGCGGCATGTCGATGAGCGATCCGTGGCCCTCCATGTAGTGCGTTCGGATATCATTCGGCACGGCGATGAAGACAGAGCCTTGCGCCTTGAGAAGGTATTTCAATCGCGCGAAGACGTCATCCACCCGGTCCATGTGCTCGAACACCTGAAACATGAAGATGATGTCGAAGGCCTCCTTCATCGGAGTGAAGCCATCCTCCCGAAGGTCGACCGAAAAGGTCTTGTAGCCTTTCGATCGCAAGGCCTGTTGCGCTGCTTCGTTGTAATCGACCGCGTAAATATCGGACGCGCGAAAGAGTTTGTCCTTGATGTGATCGAGAAAATAGCCAAACCCGGCCCCGACATCGATCGCCGTTTTTCCGGCAGTGCCGAGGCCGCTCAGCTCCTCGATCGTCCTCTCATACTCCCATTTCATGGTTGGATAGGAAGGGTGCGGCGCGGCCAGGTTATAAAACTCGGCGCCGCCCGCGACGAACGGATCTGCAAATCCGAATCCGCAATCCGCGCATTTGCGGATATCGCAGGTGTCGCGGCCCCAGAGCAGCGACAGGTGGCTTATTAACTTTCGAGAGCGATCCGGATACTGGCGCGGACTGACGAAGGATCGAGAGGCCTGATCTGCGGTCACTTCAAACAGTTTGGCAGTTGATCCACTGCCGCATGCTGGACAGGTGCTCATCTCTCCCGACCTCATTCAGGCCTTTCGGTGGAAAGTGGTTGCGACCAATTGTCTCGTCATCATTCAAATGAAGGTTGGCGGAGCGCGAGGTCCGGGGCAGTGGACAGCACAGGCGAGGCAGGCCGCTCGCGGCGCGAAGGCGCCTTCGGCTGCGCCGATTTCCTACTGCCAGAATCTGTCACTGGCCTGCGCTAGGTCTTCTTTCAGGGCATTTTTACTGAAAGGAAGACGATGAAAACCCAGAGCAACGGCCAGGCGCTGCAGATCGCCAAGACCTACATCGAGGCCATCGCCAGCAGGAGCGTGGATACGATTACTTCCGTGTCGGCGGACGACGTTGTTTGCACGTCGCCACGCGGGCGGATCGCCGGCATGCAGAAGTTTCGCGAATTCCACGAGGGTTTCGCCCGCATGATCAAGAAGGTCACGGTTCTCGCCGTCTACGGCGACGATGATCAGGCTGTCGTCGTTTACAGCGCGGACACCCATCCGGTTGCCAACGCCGTCGTCGCGGAACTCCTCAAGGTGAAGAACGGCAAGATCGCGTCGACCGAAGTGATCTACGACGCGACTCCGTTCGCCGCCTACACGGCGACCGTCCAACCGCACTAAGGCACGATCGACCATGAAACGGATTCAATATTACAGCTACGGCGGCCCTGAAACGATGAAGCTCGAAGCCTTCGAGCTGAAGGCTCCGGGGACCGGCGAAGTCGCGGTCAAGGTCGAGTTCGCCGCCATCAATCCCATCGATTGGAAGGTGCGCAATGGCTATCTCAAAATGGTGACGGGGAAGAAATTTCCGCGTGCCATGGGCAGCGATTTTTCCGGCATCGTGACCGCTGTCGGCGCTGGTGTCACGCGCTTCAAGATTGGCGATCCCGTATTCGGCATGGCGCAGATAAAGCATGGCGGCGCGCTTGGGGAAGCCGTCATCGCTCCCCAAACCTTCGTCGCCAGGAGGCCGGATTCAGTCTCGTTCGAGGACGCGGCTTGCCTGGCTACGCCGGGGGTCACCGCATGGAACGGCCTCGTGGACAAGGCTGCCCTGAAATCCGGCAGCCAGGTGTTCATCAACGGCTGCACCGGCGCTGTCGGCGAGGCCACGGTGCAGCTCGCAAAGATGTTCGGGGCGACCGTCGCGGGGACATGCAGTGCGCAGGCGATGCAGCGAGCCCGTGACTTGGACGTCCAGCCTCTCTTCGATTATCGGGCCACCGATCTGTCGAAGATCCGTGAACGCTTCGACGTAGTGTATGACACGGCGGGAACGATGGCGGTTGCTGCCGGGGTTGGCCTGCTTCGCGAAGGCGGCGTGTATCTCGATATCAATCCAGCGCCAATCAAGTTCATCCGTGCGATCTTCAACCGGAAACTCAAGCCGATCGTCTGCACCGCGCGGGCTGATATCCTTGACGGCCTTGCCGTCGCTTCGGCGAATGGAAAGCTGCGCTTGCCAGTTGCTGAGACCGTGCGTCTGAACGATGCGATCCCGCTCATCGCGGCGCTTGAAGCCGGGCACATGCTCGCCGGAAAGGCTCTGGTAGCGATGTAAATGCCGTCTGGGCCAGTAAAGCCCCGCCGCCCGTCGCCCGCGACGCCTACTGCCATTTTTTGGCAGGATTCGTGCTAGACTTGGTCTATGTCGAAGAGCCAACGATTATTCGACCTCATGCAGATCTTGCGGCGGCACCGCACCCCGGTGTCGGGCAACGACCTTGCGGCTGAGGCGGGTGTGTCGTTGCGAACGATTTATCGCGACATCGCCGACTTGCAGGGCTTGGGCGCACAAATCGACGGTGAGCCTGGCTTTGGCTATGTCTTGCAACCCGGCTTCCTCCTTCCTCCCCTGATGTTCTCGGAACAGGAAATCCAAGCCTTGGCGCTGGGCGCCCAATGGGTATCTCGCCAGACTGATGATGAGTTCGCGCTGGCGGCGCGTGACGCGCTCGCTAAAATTGGCGCGGTCCTTCCCTCGGAGCTGCAACACAAGCTGGACGACAGTGCCTTTCACGTAGGGCGCAGACCGAAGCAACCCGAAGCCGTCGACCTTCGCGTCGTGCGGCAAGCCATGCGCGACCAACACAAGCTTTCCATTGTGTATCGCGACCCGCAAGGCGCGAAGACCACGCGGATCATCTGGCCAATTGGCGTCGGCTTTTTCGATTCCCGGCGCATCATTGCCGGCTGGTGCGAAATGCGAAAGGACTTCCGCTCATTCCGGGCGGATCGGATAGAAAAGATCAAGCTCAGGACGGAACGCTATCCCGGTCGCCGTCGCGATCTCGTCAAGCAATGGCGGGCTCAAGTCGACGCGGAACGTCGCAAGACTCTCGGCTGATCTCACCACCGGGTCCGACGCCATGCCGACGAGCTATCACCTGCTGGTGCGCTTCACCATCGCCGGCGTGAGGGCCGCCTGACGCCTTCCGGGGTTAGAGCGGGCGCCGAAAATTACCGCGCCCGCTAGGCTCGAACCTTAATTTGTGACGGGCGCCGCCTTGCGGACCAACACTTCGTTGCCCGCCCGGCTGATTTCAAGCGCACGTGGCTGCTGGGACGTTGAGAGAACAACGCTTTGGCCTGGCGCAAGAACAGAGACTACGCGGATTGGCGTTCCCGTCTCGCCCTGAGCAAGGGTCGTCACGACATGGAACCCATCGCGCTCAACGGTGTAATAGGCGACGCCGGACACCCCGCCGAGATCGATGCTCTTTGCCTGAATTGGCCTGAGGCTATCTGCATGAGCGGTTCCAAAAGCGGCTAAGGCTAGTGTGGCGGCTAAAAGGCTACTGCGGATTGACATGTTGATCTCCTTTAGCTGGGCGGTGGGCCACGCCCTCCGTTCCCTTGCCACATAAGATGGGCGGCCTATGCTCATTGATCAAACAGATTGGATCGATGATGGGTATCGATGCCGTCAATCTAAGCCATCTCGACCTAAACCTACTGGTTCACCTCGATGCCTTGCTTCGCGAACGTAGCGTCACGCGAGCTGCGGGCCGTGTAGGCATTGTCAGTCGGCGATGAGCCACAACCTCGCCCGCCTGCGTGACCTGTTCGGCGACGAGCTTCTGACGCGAGGGCCCGACGGCTTGCGCCTCACTCCTCGTGCAGTGATGCTGGTAGAGCCGGTGCGGGCTACGCTGTCTCAAATCCAAACGATTGTCTCACGCGACGACGCATTCGATCCAGCGACGGCAGAGCGGACCTTCAGGTTCGGACTCCCAGACAGCATGGAAATCCTGGTCCTTCCCGCTCTCCTCGCACGCCTGCGCGAGGTCGCGCCTGGCGTCCATCTGCGGCTCTACAACATCGACTCGTCGAGACTTCTGGATGATCTCGATGCCGACGAACTGGACCTCGCTATTGGCTATGACGTCTTTCCTCAGGGCCAGATCCACCACAAGCGGCGTCTGCTGTTCAATGAGAGCTATCTGTGCATGTTCAACAAGGAGATAACGGGCATCACCGACGCCCAAATCTCGCTCGAAGATTATGTGCGGTTACCTCATGTTCTCACGAGCCTGCGGCCGGGCCGGACTGTGCGCGGCGTGGTAGACGACGCCCTTGAGAAACTTGGATTGCGGCGGACGGTTGTCCTGACCACGCCTCGCTTCCTCACTGTCCCTGCCTTGGTGGCACGCGCACCTGTCGTCGTGACAATGCACGCGCGGCTCGCTCGGTTGTTCGCCACAGAACTCAAGCTTAGCCTGAGCCAGCCTCCGGTGGATTTGCAGGACGTAGCTGTTTCACTGCTCTGGCACGCTTCCTACGATCACGATCCATCTCATGCGTGGCTGCGTCAGATCTTGGTGGAATTGGTCTCCGAGCTTTGAGCTGGCCGCTACCCGGCGTGGAGCGGTGCCGACTCCACAGGCCGCATGTCGCCTTTTAGCCCCTTAGCAGACGTTCCAGCGCCCTGGGTCGATGCCGGCTTGTGACCCTGGCTGTGTGAAAAGCCACGAGTCGGTTACGATTCCTCCGTTTCCTGATGGGGGATGTGGATGGGACGCTTCGTTGAAGGCGCGGACAGATCCCAGCTGACGCTCTTGCCGGAATGTCTGGAGGATTGGGTAGACG
>NZ_JBFRFR010000106.1:0-20692 GCF_052114925.1 Bradyrhizobium sp. 2TAF36
ACCCATCCTACAAATTACGCTTGCTCGATCTCTTCGCGGAGCATTTCCAGTTCGAGCCAGCGCTCTTCGGCGGCGGACAATTCGTCATGCGTCTTGGCGATGGCGGCGGAGGTGTCGTCGAATTTCTTGCGGTCTTTGGTGTAGAGATTGGGATCATCGAGGAAGCGCTGCAGCTTGGCAATGTCGGCGTGCAGGGTCTCGATCTTCTTCGGCAGCGTTTCCAGCGCGTGCTTCTCGTTGAAGCTCAGCCGCCGCTTTGCCGTGGCAGACGGAGCAGCCGGCCGCTCCTCTTTCTTCTCCGCGGGGGCTTGCGCCTTCGTCGTCTCGCGCTTGAGATCGGCACCGCGCTGCGCCAGCATGTCGCTGTAGCCGCCGGCATATTCGGTCCACTTGCCGTTGCCTTCGGGGGCGATCACGGACGTGACGACGCGGTCGAGGAAGTCGCGGTCGTGGCTGATCAGGATCACCGTGCCCTCGTAGTCGCCGAGCATGTCCTCGAGCACGTCGAGCGTCTCGAGGTCGAGATCGTTGGTCGGCTCGTCCAGCACCAGCAGGTTCGAGGGTTTTGCCAGCGCGCGGGCCAGCATCAGCCGGCCGCGCTCGCCGCCCGAGAGCACCTCGACAGGCGTGCCGCGCTGCTCCTGGGCGAACAGGAAGTCCTTCATGTAGCCGACGACGTGCTTCGGTTTGCCGCCGACCATGATCTGGTCGCCACGGCCGCCGGTTAGCGCCTCGGCCAGCGTCGACTTGGGATCGAGGCTTTCGCGGTGCTGGTCGAGCGTGGCCGTCTCAAGATTGGCGCCGAGCCGCACGATGCCGGAATCAGGCTCCGCGCCGCCGGTGAGCAGGTTGACCAGCGTGGTCTTGCCGGCGCCGTTCGGTCCGACGATGCCGAGCCGGTCGCCGCGCTGGATACGGGTCGAGAAATTGTCGACGATCACGCGGTCGCCGAAGGCCTTGGTGATGCCCTTGGCCTCGATCACCAGCTTGCCGGATTGCTCCGCTTCGGACGCAGCGAGACTGGCGGTGCCGGCCGTGCCGCGATAGTTGCGGCGCTGGTCGCGCAGTGCATGCAGATTGCCGAGCCGCTTGACGTTGCGCTTGCGGCGGCCGGAGACGCCGTGGCGCAGCCAGTGCTCCTCGTCGACGATCTTGCGGTCGAGCTTGTGCTGGTCGCGCTCTTCCTCGGCGAGCACCTCGTCGCGCCAGCTCTCGAACGAGGCGAAGCCACGATCGATCTGCTTGATCTTGCCGCGGTCGAGCCATGCGGTCGAGCGCGAGAGATTGGTGAGGAAACGGCGGTCATGGCTGATGATCACCAGCGCGCCGCGGCGGCTGTCGAGCTCCTTTTCCAGCCATTCGATGGTGGAGAGGTCCAGATGGTTGGTCGGCTCGTCCAGCAGCAATATGTCGGGCGAGGGCGCCAGCACGCGAGCCAGCGCGGCACGGCGGGCCTCGCCGCCAGAGACGTTGGCCGGGTTCTCGTTGCCGGTAAGCCCGAGCTGCTCCACGAGGTAGCGTGCCTGGTACGGGTCGTCGCCGGGCGCGAGGCCCGCTTCGACATAGGCGAGCGTGGTCTTGTGGTCGCCGAAATCCGGCTCCTGCGGCAGATAGCGAACGGTCGCGCCCGGCTGCACGAAGCGCGTGCCGCCGTCGGGCTCGACGAGGCCGGCTGCGATCTTCAGCAGCGTCGACTTGCCCGAGCCGTTGCGGCCGATCAGGCAGACGCGCTCGCCCGGCGCGACGTTGAGCTCGACGCCGCTCAGCAGCGGCGTGCCGCCAAAGGTGAGCTTGATGTCTTTGAGTTGGATCAGGGGCGGCGCCATGACTAGCCTTGATTCAAATTCTGGCTCGTCGCGGCCTGGTCGGCACGGCGGCGCTGGATCCGGCGCAGCGTCTGGTCGAGCGCGGAGAGGAACGCGGAGCGGTCGCGCGGCGCGAACGAGCGCGGCCCGCCGGTGACTTCGCCGGCCGAGCGCAGATCCGTCATCAGATTGCGCACCGCCAGCGTCATCCCGATCGACTCTTCCGTGAACGGCTTGCCGTTCGGCGCGATCACGTCGGCGCCCGCTTTCACGCAACGGCTCGCCAGCGGAATGTCCGATGTCACGACGACGTCGCCCGGCTTGGCCCGCTCCGCGATCCAGTCGTCGGCGGCATCCATGCCGGCGCCGGCCGCGATCCGCTCGATCATCGGGTCCTGCGGAACGCGGATGAAGTTGCCGGCAACCACGCTCACGGGCACGCCGTGCCGGAGCGCGACGCGGTAGATCTCGTCCTTCACCGGGCAGGCGTCGGCGTCGACATAGATGCGGGTGGGGGTATCAGTCATTCGCCGCGTGGTACCCCATTCGGGCCGCAAAGGCGAGGGGATTGACCGGTGTTCCCGGGGGCCTACGATCAACCCTGAAACAACAAGAATTCAGGGAAAGGCCCGCCATGCCGAACCGGCTCGAAACCTACCGCGTCGAGGCCTACAACACCGCCAAACAGTCCGAAAACAAGATGCATGACGACACGGTGGCGCGCCGCTTCGGCTTTTCCGGCGGGCTGGTCCCCGGCGTCGATGTCTTCGCCTACATGATGCACGTGCCGGTGGCGCGCTGGGGCCGCGATTTCCTGTCGCGCGGGCTGGTCGAGGCCCGCTTCATCAAGCCGGTCTATGACGGCGAGACCGCCGATGTCGATGCGACCGAGCACAACGGCCTGCTCACGATCGAGGTCTTCAGCCGCACCGAGCTCTGCGCCACGGGGACAGCGTCGCTCCCGGCGRCCGCGCCTGTGGTGTCATTGAACGACTTTGTCGAGGTCGCGGCCATTGCCGAGCGCAAGCCTGTGAGCCCGGCAGCGTTCGAGGTGGGCAAATGGCTGGGCACGACGCCGCGCCGCTGGGCCCGGCAGGACGCGACCGATTATCTCGCCGACGTCAGGGAAACCGATCCGATTTTTGCGCGCGAGGGGCTCGGCCATCCCGGCCTGATCCAGCGCGTGATGAACCGCGTCCTCGTCGACAACACGATTTTGGGCCCGTGGATCCATGTCGGCAGCCGCATGCAGCTGCTGTCGGCCGCGCGCGCCGGCGACGAGATCACCGCGCGGGCAAAAGTCACCGCGAACTACGAGAAGAAGGGCCACCGCTTCGTCGAGCTCGACGCGCTGGTCGTCGCTAACGGCACGACGCCGCTGGCGCACTGCCAGCATACTGCGATCTACCAGCCGCGCGAGCAGGCGGCGGCCTGAAAGCCAGTTGAGGTCTCCTTGCGCGCCCTCGTTTGTTTTGGAATAGCACTCCTTTTGTCGCTCCAGGCGCTTTGCGTCGTGCATGCCGCCGCACCGGTGTCCGATAGTGTGTCGCTCAGCGAGCAGACGACGACGTGGAGCACCGTCAAATTCGCCGTCGATGCGGAGAATGGCTTTGTCAGCGGGTCGCTCGACAAAAGCGTGATCGTCGAACGCAGTTTCAAATCCTACGTGCTTGAGAATCGATATCTGAAGGTAACGCTCGTGCCCGAATTCGGAGGGCGTATTCTTTCCATGGTCTACAAGCCGACCGGCCACGAGCAGCTTTATCGAACGGAGGTCGGAGTACCTTACGGCATGAAGGCCGGAAATTTCTACTACGACTGGCTGATGGTGTACGGCGGAATCTTTCCCACGTTCCCGGATGCCGAGCACGGCAAGACGTGGCTGAAGCCGTGGGCTTTCCGGGTGGTGAAGGAGGGCGCCGACGAAGTCACGGTCGTGATGTCGTTCCGGGATGACTTCGATTATCCCGCACGGCCGAGCAAGTTCAGGCGCGCGACCGGCATCGAGGCGAACTACTACGTCACGCTGAAGGCCGATCGTGCCGCACTCGACGCGCGCGTGGTGCTGAAGAATCCGAACGACGAAGCTGTCCAGTACGAGTACTGGACGTGCACGACGCTCGCTCCGGGATCGGAGCCGAAAAATCCCAGGGCAACCGGCGGCGCCGAAATCATCGCGCCGATCCGAACTTACACGACGCCTGCCTGGTCGGCCAACCTGGCAGACGGCGACGAGAGTGCGGGTATGGGCAGGCGGCGCTTCGAAAACCTGCGCTACTTCAAGAATTGGCCAACGATGGGCATCGCCTATGCTGCACCAGATATGCAGGGCGGGAATTTCTGGGGCGCCATCAACCATGACAATGCAGAAGGAATTATTCGCATTGCGGACAATACCCTCACGCGGGGCTTGAAAATGTGGACGTGGGGGTTTCCGTCGCTCACCGGCGAAACCGATGCCCGGAAGGATCCGAACGAGTGGCGGCCGTATGTCGAATTATGGGCGGGCGTGTCAGACCAGTTTTTCCACAGCACAGACTTTCCCGCACGCAGTGAGGTGTCGATTCCGGAAACCTACAGTCCGACCGTCGGCATGAGCAACGTGACGCATGCGAACGAGAAAATCCTGATCAATTTCTCGGCCGAGGCGTCTCGCGCTGTTCTCGAGTTCTTCAGCGTCGAACCGGCCATCCCGTTGCTTGTCACGTTGAAACGGGGTGACACGGCTCTGTTCAGCGGGGTCGTGAGCGCCGATCCGAACAACGGAAATCGCATTTCGGCAGCGATTGCCGACGGCCGCAGCGGGGAAAAGATACGGCTAACGATCACGACCACGGAGGGAAAGGAGTTGATCGCCGCCGAAACGGCGATCAAGTGATCTCTTTCGGAATGCCGGTCGAACCCCCGGCGTTGTCACGATCGCGGAACTGCCCCTACGCCGCCTTGCCCTTCGCATCCTGGATCGCACGCCACACCCGCTCCGGGGTCAGCGGCATGTCGATGTGCTTGATGCCGTAGTCGGATAGGGCGTCGAGCACCGCATTCACCACCGTCGACAGGCTGCCGGCGCAGCCGGCTTCGCCGCAGCCCTTGCTGCCGAGCGGATTGGTCGTGGCCGGCACCGGATGATCGCCGACCGTCATGTTCGGAACGTCCTCCGCGCGCGGCAGCGCGTAGTCCATCAGCGAGCCCGTGATCGGCTGGCCGCTCTCGTCGTAGCGGACATGCTCCATCAGCGCCTGGCCGATGCCCTGGACGACGCCACCATGAAGCTGGCCCGCGACCAGCAGCGGGTTGATCACCGTGCCGAAATCGTTGACCGCGCTGTAGCGCACGATCTGCACCACGCCGGTCTCAGGATCGATCTCGACCTCGGCGACGTGGCAGCCGTTCGGGAACGCCGAGGGCACCGGCTCGCTGGTGTGGTCGACGTCGAGGCTGTCAGGCACGCCGTCCGGCACCTTGCCGTCATGCAGCTTCCTGGCGAGCTCCATGATGTCGATGCTGCGATCGGTGCCGGCGATGGTGAAGCTGCCGTCGGCGAACTCGATGTCGGCCTCGGAGGCCTCCAGCATGTGCGCGGCGGCGCGCTTGCCCTTCTCGATGACGAGCTTGGCGGCGCCCACGATGGCCATGCCGCTCGCCGTGATGGAGCGCGAGCCGCCGGTGCCGTTGCCGGTGTGGACGATGTCGCTGTCGCCTTGCTCCAGCTTCACGCTGTCGAACGGCACCCCTAACTGCGCGCACAGCACCTGCGCGAATGCTGATGCGTGGCCCTGGCCGTAATCGAGCGTGCCGGTGATGAGCTGTACCGAGCCATCGGGATCGAACACGATCTTGCCGAGCTCGGGGCTCGGCGGCGCGGTGACCTCGAGATAGGAGCCGACGGCGATGCCGCGCAGCTTGCCGATCTTCTTGCTCTCTTTCTTGCGCTTGGTGAAGTTCTCGTGGTCGGAGATTTCGAGCGCCTTGTTGAACACCGCCTGGAAGTCGCCGCTGTCATAGGTCACGCCGGAGGAGGCCGGGAACGGCATCTGGTTCGGCTTGATGAAGTTGCGCTTGCGCAAGGTCAGCCGGTTGATGCCCATCTCGTCGGCGGCGCGGTCGATCAGCCGCTCCATGTAGTAGTTCGCCTCGGGTCGGCCGGCGCCGCGATAGGCGCCCATCAGCGTGGTGTTGGTGAGCACCGYCTTGATGTCGACCRCCATCAGCGGCGTGCGGTAGACACTCGAAAAGTTCTTGCCGGTGTTGAGCGAGAGCGGTCCCGGCGCGACGCCGGTGATGTAGGCGCCGAGATTGCCGTAGCCTTCAAGCTTTGCCGCGAGGAAATGCCCTTCGGCGTCGAGCGCCAGTTCGGCATGGATTTTCTGCGCACGGCCGTGGCTGTCGGAGAGGAAGCTGGTGGAGCGTTCGTCCAGCCACTTCACCGGGCGACCGAGCTCCTTGGCCGCGTACAGGATGCACATGTATTCGGGGTAATTGACGTTCTTCATGCCGAAGGAGCCGCCAACATTGGCGGTGAGGACCCGCACCTTCTCGTTCGGCACCTTCAGGTTCTTGGCGAGGTTGGCGCGGTTGCCCGCAACGCCCTGCGTCGGCATCTGGATGGTGTAGCGCTCGGTCTTCTTGTCGTAGGAGGCGAGCCCCACGCGCGGCTCCATCGAGACGACGGCGACGCGGGTGTTCTCGATGTCGACCTTGGTGACGTGGGCGGCACTGGCGAAGGCCGCGTTCACCTTGTCCATGTCGCCATAGTGGTAGTCGAGTGCGACATTGTTCGGGATGTGGTCATAGAGCAGCGGCGCACCGGGCCTGGCGGCTTCCTCGGGATCGGTCACCGCCGGCAGCGGCTCGATATCGAGCTCGACGGCTTCGGCGGCGTCGCGCGCCTGCGCCAGCGTGTCGGCGACCACGAAGGCGACGGGATCGCCGACGAAACGGACCTTGTCGGTCGCCAGCGGTTGCCGGTTGGTCTGGAGCAGGGGGGAGCCGTCGCGGCTCTTCAGCGGCAGGCCGCAGGTGAAGGGGCCGTATCCGGCGGCATCGAGGTCCTTGCCGGTCCACACCCCCAGCACGCCGGGCATCGCCCTGGCGGCGTCGGTGCCGATGCCGCGAATGAGCCCATGGGCATGGGTGGAGCGGACGACCACGGCATGGGCCTGGCCGGGCAGGTTGAAATCGTCGGTGTAGCGGCCCTTGCCGCGCACCAGCGTATCGTCTTCCTTGCGGCGGACCGGCTGCCCGACGCCGTATTTTTGCAGTGCAATAGCGTTTTCGAGCGTGGACGATTTGGTGTGTTCTTGCATGGAATTGACCTGAAAAGCCGGCAATCGCGCGTTTTGGGGGGCGCCTAGAGGACCGGACCCTCCAAAAATAACCCACGGTCCCGTTCACGACAACGCACGAATGGGCATGGTCCCATGTGATGCGTTGTTGCGCAGGCTTGCCGCGCTGCTAATGTTTCAGGCGAAAAAGCAATTCCAGATCGGCCCCATCGGGCCGCGGAAAGACAATTTGTATGAATGACCACACGCGGCTCCGCGACGGCCATGCGCCGCACGGTGGGCTGGAGGGGTCGATGGCGGCGGTGGCGTTGGCCCCCGAACCGGCCGTCGCCGCGCAAGCGCCGGGAACCGGCGTCTATGCGGCGCTGGACCTCGGCACCAACAATTGCAGGCTCCTGATCGCTTGTCCGACCAGCGACGGCTTTCGCGTGGTCGATTCCTTCTCGCGCATCATCCGGCTCGGCGAGGGCGTCTCGGCGACCGGCTGCATCAGCGAGGCCGCGATCGAGCGCGCCGTCGCCGCGCTCAGCATCTGCCGCGACAAGATCAATTTGCGCAAGGCCAAGCGGCTGCGGCTGATCGCGACCGAAGCCTGCCGGGCCGCCTCGAATGCGGAAGGCTTCCGCAGCCGCGTCGCGGCCGAGACCGGCATCGAGCTCGAGGTGATCGACCGCGAGACCGAGGCCTCGCTCGCCGTGCTCGGCTGCGCGCCGCTGGTCGACCCGCGGGGCCGGGGCGCGATCCTGTTCGACATCGGCGGCGGCTCGACCGAGCTGGTGCGGATCGAGCGCGATCCGCAAAATCCGGAGCCGCGCATCAAAGCCTGGATGTCGATCCCGCTGGGCGTCGTGACCCTGGCCGAGCAGTTCGGCGGCCGCGACGTCACGCCGGAAATCTATGCCGCGATGGAGCAGGAGGTCGCCAACCACGTCGCGCCGTTCGCCGAAGCGCACGGCGGCGATCTCGCCGACATGCACCTGCTCGGCACCTCGGGCACGGTGACGACCCTCGCCGGCATCCATCTCAACCTCGCGCGCTACGACCGCCGCCGCATCGACAGCATCTGGATGAACGATTCCGACATCACCGCGACCATCAGCAAGCTGCTCGGCATGAGCTACGAGGAACGCGCCAACAACAGCTGCATCAGCGTCGAGCGCGCCGATCTCGTGCTGGCCGGCTGCGCCATCCTCGATGCTATCAGGCGCGCCTTTCCGCTGCCGCGCCTGCGCGTCGCCGACCGGGGCCTGCGCGAAGGCATGCTGGTCGAGATGATGCGCGAGGACGGCGCACTCAGGAGCTGGTGAGATGGCCAAGGACACCACCGGCCGCTTGCACGTCCAGGTCAAGACCGGCGGCAAGCGCAAATTGTCGTCGAAGCTGTGGCTGGAGCGGCAGCTCAACGATCCCTATGTCGTCAAGGCGAAGGCGCTCGGCTATCGTTCGCGTGCCGCGTTCAAGCTGCTCGAGATCGACGACAAATACCGCCTGCTGAAACACGGCATGGCCGTGGTTGATCTCGGCGCTGCGCCGGGCGGCTGGAGCCAGATCGCCGCCAAGCGCGTTGGCTCGGTCGACGGCAAGGGCAAGGTCGTCGCGATCGACCTGTTGGACATGCCCGAGATTGCCGGCGTCGACTTCGCGCAGCTCGACTTCATGGACAACGACGCACCCGCGAAGCTCACTGCGATGCTCGGGGGCGGCGCCGACATCGTGATGTCCGACATGGCCGCCAACACCACCGGCCACCGCAAGACCGACCAGCTCCGCATTGTCGGCCTGATCGAGACGGCGGCCGCGTTCGCCTGCGACGTGCTGAAACCGGGCGGGGCATTCCTGGCCAAGACGTTCCAGAGCGGCGCCGACGCCGATCTGCTGGCCCAGCTCAAGCGCGATTTTGCGACAGTGCGGCATGTGAAGCCCGCGGCCAGCAGGCAGGATTCCTCCGAGCGCTATGTGCTGGCGACGGGGTTTCGCGGCGGGCAGCCGGACCCGGGCTGACGTGTCACGCTCACATGAGCATGACATTCACATCGATAACATCTTGAGCTGATAGATCTATCATCTGCAATTTCAGCGGGTGAGATCGATCCATGCCGTGCCTTCATCGACAACGCTTGTGCGTTTGCAAGCATCGCCTGTCCCTTGCCTCGGTCTCCTTTCTGGCGTTGGCGTCGCTCGGCTTTGCTTCGGCGACGACGTCGCGTGCAGGGACGTCGATCACGGTCAGCACCCAGAGGCCTTACAATATCGGCCTCAGCGGCAACGACGATCTCGGTGATCTCAAGAAGATCTACCAGAGCGCGAACAGCCCGTCCGAGCAGGCTCTCGACCAGTTCAACCAGATCATCACCGATACCGGCATGAAGCGGACGCGCCTGCTGCTCAGCGATGTCTATTGCGATGTCGATCAGACCGGCGATGTGTTCGGRTACACGCAGGACGGCGTTTTCCATCCGGGCGACTGCCAGCCTCTGGCCTGGCATCTTGAGTGGGCCCTGGGTCGCGGGCTCTCGCCTCACGTGGCGGTCGCGGCCTTCATGCCGCCGCGCCTGGTGCAATACGGACCTGGCGAGAGTTGGAATCGGAACGGGCCGGCTCCGGCACTTTTCCAGAAATACGCCAACGCTCTCGTGCGATATATCGCGAAGAAATCGTTCGACGGCGGGGCGTCATCCGTCATCTTCGAGGTCAGCAACGAGGCCGATATCGCCGATTCAGCCCCGGAGAACTGGAGCGACACCAATCCATCCGCCTACAGGCTCAAGCCATTGGGGTCATGGGGCCGTTGGCTGTGGTGGATGGATCCGGCCAAGTATGTCCTCAACCAGTGGACCCCGCTGCAGACCCACGTGATGTCCAAGGCCGAAGATCCGACCTTGTCGTACCCCTACGGGCTCGATGCGCGCCGTCTGCCCAGGCAGCTCTTGCCGGTTCAGAAGGTCTTCTCGCAGGCGATCGTGAACATCAGAAACGAACTCGCCGCCAACCAGAGTTATAACGGCAAGACGCTGGAAATGGCCGGGCCGGCCCTGGTCGGACTGAGCTTCAACTATTATCCGGCGGAGAATCTTCCGACGCTGGAGGAAGTCTTCCTCGACCAGACCTTCAATCCGCTGGCAGACACTTACTTGGCAAAATTCAACGCGCGGCTCGATCGTTTTTCGTTCCACTATTACGGCTCGACAGACGGCACCGGCGGTTTCGCGTTCTTCGACAATCTGGTCGACAAGGCCAAGGCCAAGCTGGACGCCTTGAAGAAGAACAATGCCAACATGCCCGACGTTAAACTGTTCCTGTCGGAATGGGGCCCTACGGCCTATGAGGCGACTGACGTCAATTATTCGCACAAGGGGGCGGCCTGGACGGCGGCGTTCCTGTCCGAAGCCGTGAAAAAGAAGATCTCGATGGGGTCTTACCTCATTATCGGCGACGGCCAGGGGGATCCGAACATCACACCTTTCCTCGGCCAGGCCAGCCTGCTGCACAAGGTGCCGCATGGCGATAACCCGGCCGATTACTACCCGAAGCCGGTCGCGAACCTCTTCAAGATGTACAACAAGATGTCCGGCCAGCGCGTGCAGGCCGCTCTCACCGGCGGGGCGGGCTCCCACCTCAACGCGTTCGCGACCTGGGATGGCGCTAACTCGACCGCGAACATCATGGTCTACAACTATGAYCCGACACGTGTCTTCGGCAACAACATTTCGACCGAGACGCCGGAGGGGATTTCGCTTGAGGTCGACAACCTGCCGTTCAGCGACGGCTCGACCGTGACGATTGAGCGCTACCTGATCGATGCGAATACCAGCAACCTGGCGAAGTTCTATTCCGATCCGACCCACCCCGATCCCAACCTGCAGAGGATATTGCTGCAGCGAACGATCAAGAGCGGAAAGCTCGTCCTCACGGGCGACGCGCTCGGGTTGGGTGTCGTGCTCTACCGCATATTGCCGCCGACGGTGGTTCCCTAAGTTAGTTGAACGCAAACCAGACCTTGGCGACGAACGTCGCGCCGCACCAGTTCGAGACCAGGCCGTCCGGGTTGGTGATCGGATTGGCGCGGCCGCCCGGCCGCGCATTTGGATCGCCTGTAAAGACGAAGCAGTTTTCCTTCGACAGATTGGTGTCGTAGTAGCGCAGATCGAGGTTGAGCGCCTTGTGCGTGAACGTCACGCCGGCCTGCCAGTTGAGATAGGCGGGCAGCGGGAAGCCGCCGAGTTGCGGGGTCTGGTTGCCAAACCAGGAATAGCCGGCGGCGGTGGTGAACGACACGGTCAGGTTCTGCAGCAGAAGCCGCTCCGGCACGTCGAAGCCGACTCCGGCCGCCACATATTGGCTCCAGGCGCCGGTGTTCGAGACGTTCGGAGAATAGGCGTAACCGCCGGCGACGCGGAACTGATCGCCGATGCGTCGATCGCCGCGGACCACGATCTCCCAATAATTGATGCCGTTGGTCTCGCCAGGAAGTCTTTCACCGGGATAGGCGAAATAGGTCGCCCCAAGATCAAAATCGATCGTGGCAATCTGCGGGCGCATGCCGGCGGCAAAGGTGAGTTCGGCGGCCGGTTGGGTCGGCAGCTTGACGGTGGCGACCGTTGTGCCGGCGTAGAGCGGGCCCCATCTCGTCTCGAAGGCGGCGCCGGCTGCGGGGCCATGATCGGACAGCGTGGTCCCGCGATAGATGTAGTCGGATGCAAGCCCCGCGCGAGCGCTGAATTCGAGCTCGTCGGCAGGCGTTGCGTGGGTGGTGTCGGCCGCCGACCAACCGCGGTTGCCGAGGCCGAGCGCCCCGGCCGGGGATTGGGCCAGCGCCAAACCGCCGGTCACGGGTGCAAGCCACAATCCGGCCAGCGCGGCAAATAAGGCGCCGCTTGCACCCCGAAACGATGTTTCGTGTCGCCGCAAGTCGATCATCCTCCCAGAGCGACCGCGATGCCAACCAGCGTACTACCGACAGCCACCATCGCAAGTCCCGCCACCGAAGGCCGCAGCCCGCTACGAACCCCGAACACGTAACCGCAACAGAACAGCATCACGATGGCGACGGCGTAGGAGACGCGCAGCGCTAGTCTGGCGTCGCTCAGGAACAGGAACGGGATGACCACCGGGAAGGTCGACAGGAAGCTCAGCAGGCAAAGGCCGAGCGCTCCGACCCAGTCGCGCTTTGTCAGCCCCGGACCGGGGGCCGGCTCAGGCAATTGTTGCAACCGTTTCCGCATCGATTCCAACTGCTCTACGGGCAGCATGGCCGACAATTCCGGCGGCAGCGCGTCGGCAATGACGCGGCGCGCTGCTTCGGGATCCGGCGCCTTCCGTATCGCGCGGAGGGTCAGAACCTTGTTTCCCCGGTCATTGATGCGCGCCAGCAGATAAAGACCGCCGTCAACGATGCCCCATGCGAGATTGCAGCCGAGTGCGCCGATCAGCATTGTTTGAATATTGATATTGGTCCCGGTCGCGACACCAAGCGAGCAGATGAAGGTAAGGGCCATGATCAGCCCGAACAAAGTCTCCGAGATCCGTTCCATCGGATCAAGTATGCTCCCGAACGGCGTATCCGGTCCCAATAAAGCCATGGCTTGGTCTTCGATCACCGATTGCAGGTGTCATCGAGGCTCATGTCCGGCTTTCGCTCCTTGAGCTAGGTCAAGGTGGCTGGGCACGAGTGCTGGGCCGACCGGCCGGCGGACGCCGCCCGTGCCCGCCACATCGTGGACGATTTTACGACGTCGGGTTCTGCGGACGTCGCTCGGGCCTGATAGCGCTTTATCCCAGCCGCTGGTCCCGCACGTCCTGCGTATCCTCCGTCGCCGTCTTGACGGCGGCGGTCGCGGCGCTCTTTGCGGCCCCCTTGCGGCTGGCGATCTCCACCGCCTTGCGGCCGGAGATCTCGTGGCCGGCGTCGGCGGGCATCTGCCAGAAGAACCAGCTCGACGCCGCCGAGGTCAGCGCGATCACGACGAAGGCCGGCGCGAACACGGTGGCGTCGATCTCGCTGACATGGTTGAACCACATCGTCGTTTCCACGCAGGCCGCGCCGACCGCGACGCCGGCGGAGACCGCGAGCTGCTGGTTGACGCTGACCAGCGTGGTGGCGCGGCTCATCTGCGCGGTCTCGACGTCGGCATAGGCCACCGTGTTGATCGCGGTGAACTCCAGCGAGCGGAAGAAGCCGCCGACCACCAGGATCACCATGATGATGAGCAGCGGCGTCGTCACCGTGAACAGTGCGCAGACGCCGAGGAAGAACGCGCTGACGATCGCGTTCACCGTCATCAAATTGCGGAAGCCGAAGGTGCGGATGATGCGCGCGGCCAGCGTCTTCATGCCCATGGCGCCGAGCGAGGAGCCGAAGGTGACGAGGCCGGAACGGAAGGGCGACAGCCCGAATCCGATCTGCATCAGCAGCGGAAGCAGGAACGGTAGCGCGCCGATGCCGAGCCGGAACATGAAGCCGCCGAAAACGGCCGCGCGCAGCGTCGGCAGCTTCAGCAGCGAAAAATCCAGCACCGGYGAACCCGTCCGCCGCGCGTGCAGGACGTACAGTGTCATCGAGATCGCTCCGCCCACGACCAGCGCCGCGACCGTGCTCCAGGGCAGAAGGTTGAGCCCGGCGACGGAGAGACCGAACGCGATGCCGGCGAGGCCAACGCCCGCGAGCACCATGCCGTAAAGATCGAACGGTTCCCGCGTCTCGCTCTTGATGGGATCGATGAAACGCAAGGCCATGAAGATGCCGAGCAGCCCGATCGGAATGTTGATCAGGAAGATCCAGTGCCATGACGCATAGGTCGTGATGAAGCCGCCGAGCGGCGGGCCGATCACGGGGCCGATGAGGGCAGGGACCGTCACCCAGGCCATTGCGTTGACCAGCGCGCTCTTGTCGACCGAGCGCAGCAGCACCAGGCGCCCGACCGGCGTCATCATCGCCCCGCCCATGCCCTGAAGGATGCGCGCGAATACGAAATCGGTGACAGAGGTCGAGAGTGCGCAGCCGATCGAGCCGACCATGAACACGCCGACCGCGATCGCGAACACCATGCGCGCGCCGAACCGGTCCGCAGTCCAGCCGCTCGCCGGGATGAACACCGCGAGCGACAGCAGATAGGAGGTGATGGCAAGCTTGAGCGTCAGCGGGCTCGTGCCGATGTCGGCCGCGATCGCGGGCAGCGAGGTGGCGATCACCGTCGAATCCATGTTCTCCATGAAGAGAGCGGTGGCCACGATCAGCGGGATGACGCGTTGCTTGTCGACCATGACGGATTGGTAATGAAAATCAGAAGGAAAGGTGGACTTGCGGCTTATCACCGCCGCTCCGCCGGGACCATTGCGGATCAACGCATAGCACCTAAATCCTGCGTAACAACGGTGTGACCCTCGACGGCGGGTGCGCGCGCTCCCTCGTCATTCCGCGGCGCGCCCCTTGGCGGGCCCGGAATCCATCGGGCCCCAGAGACCGCTGCGAGATGGATTCCGGGCTCGCGACTTCGTCGCGCCGGGGAATGACGAGAGGGGCCGCCACCCGGCCATCCACGCCGAATTTACTTAAAAAGCCTGTGCATGGCTGGCCGGCGGTCCGATTTGCTTTGATTCGTCGCGTGGCCGTGCTATCGACCCGCGTCAACCCCAACTATGGGCTCCGATTCTCCGGCGATGCCGCAAGGCACGCTGAGGGCGGCGCTCATCCATAGCTATTTGCGGCAGGGCCGCAGGAAGGAGTTGGCAGATGGCCACGGTGCAACTTCAAGGCATTCGCGAAGCCTTTACGTTCGACGACGTGCTGTTGAAGCCGGGCCTGTCGGACGTCATGCCGGGCGAGGTCGACATCCGCTCCCGCGTCACCCGCGCCATTCCGCTCAACATCCCGATCATGGCCTCCGCCATGGACACGGTCACTGAAGCCCGCATGGCGATCGCCATGGCGCAGGCCGGCGGCCTCGGCGTCATCCACCGCAATTTCGATCCCGAGGGGCAGGCCGCCCAGGTCCGGCAGGTCAAGCGCTACGAGTCGGGCATGGTGGTGAACCCGCTCACCATCAGCCCCGAGGCCACGCTCGACGATGCGCTCAAGCTGATGAGCGACCACGGCATCTCCGGCATTCCCGTCGTCACCGGTGCGAGCAAGAATACGCCCGGCAAGCTGGTCGGCATCCTCACCAACCGCGACGTGCGGTTTGCCACCGACCGCCGGCAAAAAGTCTCCGAGCTGATGACGCATGATGGCCTCGTCACGGTCCGCGAGAATGTCAGCCAGGACGAGGCGCGGCGGATGCTGCACCAGCATCGCATCGAGAAGCTGCTCGTGGTCGACGAGCAATATCGCTGCGTCGGCCTGATCACCGTGAAGGACATGGAGAAGGCGGTCGCCCATCCGCTCGCCTGCAAGGACGCGCAGGGCCGCCTGCGCGTCGCCGCCGCCACCACCGTCGGCGACACCGGCTTCGAGCGCACCGAACGGCTGATCGATGCCGGCGTCGATCTCGTCGTCGTCGACACCGCGCACGGCCATTCCCGCCACGTGCTGCATGCGGTCAATCGCATCAAGCGCCTGTCCAACTCCGTCCAGGTCGTTGCCGGCAACGTCGCCACCACCGAGGGCGCGCAGGCGCTGATCGATGCGGGCGCGGACTGCATCAAGGTCGGCATCGGCCCGGGCTCGATCTGCACCACGCGCATCGTCGCCGGCGTCGGCGTTCCCCAGCTCACCGCGATCATGGATGCGGTCGAGGCTGCAAAGAAGTCCGACATTCCTGTCATTGCCGACGGCGGCATCAAGTTCTCCGGCGACCTTGCGAAAGCGCTCGCCGCCGGCGCCGACATCGCCATGGTCGGCTCGCTGCTCGCGGGCACCGACGAGACCCCCGGCGAAGTGTTCTTGTGGCAGGGCCGTTCCTACAAGGCCTATCGCGGCATGGGCTCGGTCGGCGCGATGGCGCGCGGTTCGGCCGACCGCTATTTCCAGCAGGACATCAAGGACACGCTCAAGCTCGTGCCTGAAGGCATCGAGGGCCAGGTGCCCTACAAGGGTCCGGTCGGCAACGTCATGCACCAGCTCGCCGGCGGCTTGCGCGCCGCGATGGGCTATGTCGGGGCAAAGGACATGAAGGACCTGCACGACAAGGCCCAGTTCGTCCGCATCACCGGCGCGGGCCTGCGCGAAAGCCACGTCCACGACGTCACGATCACGCGCGAGAGCCCGAACTATCCGGGCGCGGGTTAGGCGCTCCGCATTCGGCTGCGCGTCGGTTTCGGCGCGCTCGCCTCGATGACGGTGTCATTCCCCGCGGAAGCGGGGAATCCAGTACGCCGCGGCTTCTCGGTTCAATCACAGCCGCCTCTGGAATACTGGATCGCCCGCTTTCGCGGGCGATGACAGCGAGTGTTGGGATTTGCTTCATTCCCACGTACCTCCTAAATGACTGCAACAAGTAGTCAGGAGGAAGCCATGTCCCAAGCAAAACGCATCGTTCTCGCCGCGCGTCCCGTCGGCGAGCCAAAGCCATCCGATTTCCGCATCGAGGAATTCGCGATTCCGGCGCCCGGCGCGGGTGAAGTCCTGCTGCGCACGATCTGGCTCTCGCTCGATCCCTATATGCGCGGGCGCATGAGTGACGGTCCGTCCTACGCAGCACCTGTGCCGGTCGGCGGCGTGATGGAGGGCGAGGCAGTCAGCGAGGTCGCGGCCTCCAACAATCCTGATTTCGCCAAGGGCGACATCGTGCGAGCCCGTACCGGATGGCAGTCGTACGCGATCTCGAACGGCAAGGGCTTGATCAAGGTCGATCCGAAGCTCGGTCCGATCTCGACCTCCATCGGTGTGCTCGGCATGCCCGGCATGACCGCCTATACGGGCCTGCTCGACATCGGCAAGCCGCAGGAAGGCGAGACCGTCGTCGTCGCCGGTGCCTCCGGTGCGGTCGGCTCGGCCGTCGGCCAGATCGCGAAGATCAAGGGCGCGCGTGCAGTCGGTATCGCCGGCGGCAAGGACAAGTGCGACTACGTGGTGAAAGAGCTCGGCTTTGACGAGTGTCTCGATCATCGTGAAATCGATTTCGCCGCGAAGCTGAAGTTTGCCTGCCCGAAGGGCATCGACGTCTATTTCGAGAATGTCGGCGGCGCCGTGTTCGAGGCGGTGTTCCCGCTGCTCAATCCGTTCGCGCGCGTGCCGGTCTGCGGCCTCATCGCCCATTACAACGACACCGAGGCCAAGCCGCCGAAATGGGCTGCCAGCATGATGCGCGCGACCCTGACCAAGCGGCTGACCTTCCGCGGCTTCATCGTCTCCGACTTCGCCAACCGCCATGGCGACTTCCTGCGCGACATGTCCGGCTGGGTCCGCGACGGCAAGGTCAAGTACAAGGAGTTCGTCACCGAGGGCCTGGACAGCGCACCCGGCGCCTTCATGGGGCTCCTGAAGGGCGCCAATTTCGGCAAGCAGCTGGTGCGGGTCGGGCAAGATAAGGCGTAAAGCGTTTTCGAGCGAAGTGGGTACCGGTTCGCGTGAAGAAAACGCGCCAAACGAGACGCTAGAGCCCCGGAACGGGGCTCTATTTGCAAGGCCTAGTTGCAAAGGCGTCACACGCCGGACATCGATGGTTAACAAAGAGTGACCGATCGGCCACACCTGCCCGCAAAAGCCGCAGGTGTGACCGTCGGTTCATTGACGGCTGAGCGAAGGCATTGAATCATCGCGCATATTTTAGGTGCTGCGATGTTAGAGATTGGTATTTTCAGCGTAATCCTTCTGGCTGCCGGCTATTGGGCGACCCTGTTCGTCATGGGCCGTCGCGACGACGTCATCCATGGCAAGTTCGTCCACGTCGACGAGGAGGGCGATTTCACGCCAGCCGCGATGCCGGCGCCACCACCGCCATTCCCGAAACGTCCGGGCAAAGCTGCGCAGCCTGACAAGGTCCAGCCTGCGAAGGCGGAGGCGAGGCCGGTGAACAGCGATGCGCTGCAATCGCTGCTGGCTGCGATCCAGCAGGATCTCAAGACCATCGCCTGATCTGCGACGCTCAGACGCTGCCGCGCTCGACCAGGAACAGCTCGACGGCGAGCCGCTGCTCGGCGCGCGGCGTGCCTGATAGCCGCGCCAGAAGCAGTTCGCCCGCGATCCGTCCCACGGCCGCCGCATCGAACGAGATGGTGGTGAGACCGGGCGTGATCTGATCGGCGACGTCGTTGTCGCCGAAGCCGAGCAGCGCCAGATCGCGCGGCACCGAGAGGCCGCGGGCGCGGGCCTCGATCAGCGCGCCGGTCGCGAGCAGATCGTTGGCGCAGAACACCGCATCGACGTCGCCGCCGCGTTCGAGCAGGGCGGTGAAGGCGGCGCGGCCGTCGACGAGGCCCGTGATCTCACCGACGCCGATCTCGTGGACGATCTTGAGGCCGAGCTTTGCCGCTGCGTCCCGAAAACCGTCGCGGCGCAGCGCGCCACGGCCGCTGCTGCGTCCGATGAAGGCGACGCGGCGATGTCCGCCCTCAGCCAGCCTGCGCGCCGCCATCGCGCCGGCATCCGCATTGGGCAGGCCGACCAGCATGTCGATGGGGTCGCGCGGAAACGCCCAGGTCTCGATCACGGGAATGCCGAGCTCGAGCAGCGCGGCGCGATTCTCCTCGAGCTCGATCACGCCGGTGAACATCACTGCTGCGGGGCGGATGCCGCGCAGCGACTGGATCATCGCGACTTCCTTGGCATAGGAGTAGGAGGTCTGGCCGACCAGCACCTCGAAGCCTTCCGGCTCCAGCGTGGCGGCGAAGCTGCGCACCGCGAGCCCGAACTGCTGGCTGAGAATGTTGGAGACGAAGGCCATCACCACATTCGAGCGCCCCGAGCGCAGCGCGCGCGCATGCGGGTTGGAGGCGTAACCGGTCGCCTCGATCACTTCGAGGATACGCTCGCGAGTCTCGCGATTGACCTTCTCGGGGTGGCGTAGCACCCGCGACACCGTGATCGGCGCGACGCCCGCACGCTCCGCGACCTCCTCGATGCGCGGCGGCCGCCCGCTCCCGCTGGCGCGGCCGGGCGGCGCTGGAATGCGCACAACGTCGTCATAGGTCGGCTTTGCCGGATCGGTCATCGAATCCCGAGTGTAATCGCAGTCGGTATCGTCTCCAAAACTCAGCGCGCCAGCAGCTCGTCGCGCGACAGCGCGCGGCCGACCTGGACCAGGCAGTCGCCGCTCTGGCTGTCGGTGTGCAGGCGCTGCGAGATCACGATGCCGTCGGCGGGGAAGCGCAGCACCTCTTCCGGCAGCTCCGGGCGCTCGAAATCATGGTACCAGCCGGCGACGTCGCCGGCCGCAACCCGCGTGCCGACCATGACGGCGGGCTCGAACCAGCCGCGACGGGTCGCGAACACCGCCTGCGCATGGCTTTGCAGCGCCAGCAATTCGGTGGCGCGCTCGACCGGCACATGTGGCCCGAGCACCGGGGCCTGGACGAGGCCGAGTGCGAGCAACAGCCGATCGACGGCGCGCGCGGTGAGCGCCATGGTCTGCGGCGTGACGGTGCCGCCGCCGCCGAATTCACCGGAGAGCCCGATCGCGCCGGCGCGTGCAGCCGCGGCCATCGAGGTCGGAGCGGTCGCGCCGTTTTCGGCGACGAAGGCGAAGGGCATCCCCAACCCCTCCATCAGGCGCAGCGCGTGGCCGAACATCTCGGGCGTGCCCTGCCGCTCGATCAGCGCGCAAGGCACATGCGCCATCGAGGTGCCGCCGGAATGGATGTCGAAGACGACTTCGTGCCGCGGAAACAGCTCGTGCTCGAGGAAGTGCGCAAGCCGGAATGTCGGCGTGCCCGCGGCATCGCCGGGGAAGGCGCGGTTGAGGTTGCCCTCGTCGAGCGGCGAGCGGCGGCGTGCCGCCATCACGGCTGGCCAATTGGCGAAGGGCAGGATGGTGATCTCGCCTTTGACGTCCTTTGCATCGAGCCGGCGATACAGCCGCGTCAGCGCGATCTCGCCCTCATATTCGTCGCCGTGATTGCCGGCCATCAAAAGCAGTTTTGGTCCGGCACCGTTCTTGATCCGGAAGATCGGGATCTTGAGCTGGTAGTAGGGGGAGCGATCGATCGAGAAGGGAATGCCGAGATGGCCCGACCATTTCTGGTCCTTCTCGAAATCGATCTCGTGGAAAAGTCCGGTATGCATGGCTTGCCTCGCGGCCGCGCCGTCGCCGGCGCCGGCCAAAGGTTGAAAGGATGGCGGCGCCCTAGAGCAAGGCGACCGCGGTCATCTCGACGCGCAGGTCGGGATCGGCGAGGCGGGCTTCGACGCAGGCGCGCGCCGGCGGGTTGGCCGGATCGATCCAGGCATCGTAGACCGAGTTCATGGTGTCGAAGTCGGTGATATGAGGCAGGAAGACGTTGACCGCGATCAGCTTGGAGCGGTCGGAGCCGGCTTCCTTCAGCAGCGCGTCGATCTTGGCGAGCACCTGCTGGGTCTGCGACACGATGCCGGCCTTGCGGTCGTCAGCGACCTGGCCGGCGATGTGCACCATACCGCCGGCGGCGACGGCCTGGCTCATGCGCGAGCCGACGACGTAACGTTTGATCATCTCAAAATTCTCCTCGTGAAGCTTGGCTCCCGCATTGGTG
>NZ_JBFRFR010000107.1:0-20487 GCF_052114925.1 Bradyrhizobium sp. 2TAF36
CCGCATCCTCCGCATCCTTGGTCGCGGTGATGGTGGCGCCGGCCTTGTTGTTGATGGTGAGGCTGCCGCTGGTCGAACCGCTGGTGGCGATCGCGCGGCTGGTGCCGGTGATGGTGCCGGAATTGTCGACCAGCGCGCCGGGCGAGGTGCTGCCGCCGATCCAGGTGACCGGGGTCGAGCCCGACAGGGTCGCGCCGGCGAGGACGGTCAGATGATCGTTGTTCGCCAGCGTGATCGGGTTCGACGAGTTGCCGGAGACCAGGGTGCCGTCGTCATTGGCGATGGTGCCGGTCGCCGTCGCGGTGCCGATCGTAACCGCCGCGCCCGGATTGCTGGCGCTGGTGAGCGTGAGCGCAAAACTCTCGTCGGGCTCTGCGGTGGTGTCGCCAGAGATCGTGATGGTGATTGTCGCCGAGGACGCACCGTCGGCGAAGCTGCCGCTGAAGGTCGAGGCCGGCAGCGTGCCGCCGAAATCGGCCGCATCGGTGGTGCCAGCGGCGAAGCTGCCGGAGAAGCTGAGCACGCCGGTGGTGCCGCCGGTGCGCGCAATGGTGAAAGTCATGGTCTTGGTGCCGCTCTGCCCCTCGGCAACCGACACGCTCGGCGACGAGAACGAGATCGTCTGCGTGGCGGGCGCGGCCACGGTGAAGGCGGTGGTCGGGAACGGCGCGTCGGGCGTGGTGCCGTCGGTGCTCTGGTCGCCGCTGCCGTTCTGGGTGGCCCAGTTGGCGGTGTTGCCGATCGCGGCGAGGTAGTCGGCGAAGCTGGCGAAGCCCGAGCGCGGTCCGTTATAGCCGACGATGTCGAGGCCGCCGGTGAAGCTGACCGCGGTCTGGTCGGCAACGAGGCCGGTGCCGGTCAGCGTGCCGTCTGAGGTCGCATAGCCGACATTGGAGATCGCGGCGAGGAAGGTCGGCGCCGTCGAGGTGCCGACATAGGCGTAGACGACCTCGCTGTCGTTGGACAGGCCGGTATTGTTGGCGTTGGTGAAGGTGGCCGAGCCGGCGCTGGTGCCGAACGTGCCCTTGCCGATGTTGTTGATGTCGATGACGGTGCCGGCGGGAATCGCGCCGGTCGCGGTCCAGGCGATCGTGCTTTCGGCGTTGCTGCCGGTTGCGAAGGCGGAGCCGTTCCAGTTGCTGTCGGTGAAATTGATGACAGTGCCCTGCGGGATGTCGGTCAGGGCGACAAAGGACAAATTATCGTTGCCGTCACCGTTGAAACCGGTGAAGGCGATCGAACCAGCGGAAAGGGGCATTCCAAATTCTCCAGCAGCAAGGGCGCGCGACGCTGCCGGTTAATGGAATGTTAACATATTTATTGCGATGCACCCCCACATGACGGGATCGTGTGCCAAACGAAAAACGCGGCGCCGAGGGCGCCGCGTTTGCCGATGAACTGGAGAGGATGAAGCGTCAGCTCGCCGCTGCCGTCGTCACCGTATCGCGCTGGCGCTTCATGACGATCTTGTTGAGCGCGCCGAGATAGGCCTTTGCCGAGGCCACCAGCGTATCCGGATCCGCTGCGCGTGCCGTCATGGAACGGCCGTCATGGGACAGCCGCACCGAGACTTCGGCCTGCGCGTCGGTGCCTTCGGTCACCGCATGGACCTGATACAGCTCGAGCTTTGCCTCATGCGGCACCAGCGCCTTGATGCAGTTGAACACCGCGTCGACCGGCCCGTTTCCTTCGGCTTCCTCGATCCTGATCTGGCCGTCGACGTCGAGCTTCATGGTCGCGCGCTGCGGGCCATGGGTGCCGGCGATCACGGTCAGCGAGGTCAGCTTGATGCGGTCGTGCGACGCCGCCATCTCCTCGTCGACCAGCGCCTCGATGTCCTCGTCGTAGATGTCCTTCTTGCGGTCGGCCAGTGCCTTCATCCGCGTGAACGCATCCTCCAGCTGGTTGGCGCCGAGCTTGTAGCCCATCTCCTCCAGCTTGTGCACGAAGGCGTGGCGGCCGGAATGCTTGCCGAGCACCAGCGACGACTGCTTCAACCCGACCATCTCGGGCCGCATGATCTCGTAGGTCGAGGCGTCCTTCAGCACGCCATCCTGATGGATGCCGCTCTCATGGGCGAAGGCGTTGCGGCCGACGATCGCCTTGTTGTACTGGACCGGGAACGAGGTTGCGGCCGACACGACCTTCGAGGCGCGCGTCAGCTGCGTGGTGTCGATCTTGTTCCACCACGGAAACACGTCGTTGCGGACGTTGATGGCCATCACGACTTCCTCGAGGGAAGCGTTGCCAGCCCGCTCGCCGATGCCGTTGACGGTGCACTCGATCTGCCGCGCGCCGCCGGCAATGCCGGCCAGCGAATTCGCCACGGCCATCCCGAGGTCGTTATGGCAATGAACCGAGAATACCGCCTTGTCGGAGTTCGGCACGCGCTCGATCAGCGTGCGCATGAAACGGGCATATTCCTCGGGCGTGGTGTAGCCGACGGTATCGGGGATATTGACGGTGGTCGCGCCGGCCTTGATCACGGCCTCGACGATGCGGCAGAGATAGTCCATCTCGCTGCGGGTGGCGTCCTCGGCCGACCATTCGACGTCGTCGATCTGGTTGCGGGCGCGGGTCACGTTGGCGATCGAGAGCTCCATCACCTGCTCCGGCGTCATGTTCAGCTTGACGCGCATGTGCAGCGGCGAGGTCGCGATCACGGTGTGGACGCGGCCGCGCCTGGCGAATTTCACCGCTTCGGCGCAGCGGTCGATGTCCTTCGGGTTGGCACGCGACAGGCCGGCGATCACCGAGTTCTTGGAGCGGCGGGCGATCTCGCTGACGGCCTGGAAGTCGCCTTCGGAGGTGATCGGGAAACCGGCCTCGATGACGTCGACGCCCATGTCGTCGAGCATCTCGGCGATCTCGATCTTCTCCTCGAACGTCATGGTGGCGCCGGGGCACTGCTCGCCGTCGCGCAGCGTGGTGTCGAAAATGATGACGCGGTCCTTATCGGACTTGTTCACGGGGGCCATTGCAAAATTCCTTTTGAGCTTTTTTGCGCCGTCAGTCTGCTGGGCGCTTGAGGTGTCCGGTGATCTCGACCAACCCCTGAGCGCCCAGGCGCATGGCGCCCAGCCGGCCCTCAGGGGCAAGTAAGAAGAAGGCCGCCAATCAGGAGGGTGGGCAGCAGCGCGGCCGGGATCGTGGCGGCGGCCAGAGCCACCTCCCCCGAAATCCCATCGATTTGGCCGCGAATCAGCATTGCCAGACCCTTTTGAGCCCTCAAATCCTCGGTCAAAACCGTTGACGGTTGGTTGCCGGGAGGCTCGATGCGCCGTTTCTAGACGAGAAATGGCAGCAACCGCAACGCCAAAAGATGGTCAGGAGGACTGACCTGCCGCCAGATCTGCAATGTGCGGCGCGACGACCGGTCCGTCATCGCACGGCTCATACGGCAAATCCGAATTACGTAGGCTGGAAGCGAGACCGGAGCGATATGCGGGAAGGTCGCCCGCGTTGCGGTCAGGCTATCCCGCGCGGCGGGCGCGCGCCCGGCTTTCCCAACGGTCCAGCATCTGGCCGAGCTCGCCGGTGGCAGCCGCGTTGGTGTTTGCGATCTCGTTGGTATTGGCAGGTGCAGCGGCGCGAAGCCAATCCGGCTCGGAATATTCGCGCCAGCGGCGGGCCTCCGCGCGTCGTTTGCGGGAGACGTGGTCGCGCGTGAAATAGCCGGCCGCAAACGCGATCGCGAGCAGTATGATCAGGACGACGACACCTAGCACCATGAGATCCGGCCTTCTTCCCGGACGACGTTCTGCCAGCATCGCGGGCGAGGTCAAGGCTTGACAGGCCCTAAAACCGCGTCCGGTTAACCGCGCGGGACGAATTGTCGCCTTGCACGCCGCAATGCGGCGATGTTGCGGCGTTCTCGCGGCATCGCGCCGAGGATGCGTACCTGCCCCTCGCAACCGGCCGCGGACCGGACTAACCTTCGCCCGCTCGGCCGGATCAACCGGCCAGCCGAACATAACCGGGAGGACGCGATGAAACGCCCAGAGCAGCGTGACCAGGATGCTGCGCTTTCACGACGAACACTCGTGCGGGGACTTGCGCTCGGCGCTGCGGCGACCGTAGCCGGCCCCGCGCTGGCCCAGACCGGACCTGCCGCACCGCCAACGACGATCACCACCCCGCCGCGCGATTTCGGCCCCAACGGCGCGCCGACGACTTATTTCTCGGACCCCGACATCATCACCGTCGATCCGTCCTTCGACGATCTGRCGCAGCCCAACACCGCGATCAAGCGCCTCTACACCGGACTGTTGTGGGCCGAAGGCCCGGCCTGGAGCGCGCAGGGCCGGTATCTGTTGTGGAGCGACATCCCCAACAACCGGCAGATGCGCTGGACCGAGGACGACGGCCGCGTCAGCGTGTTCCGCACGCCCTCCAACAATTCCAACGGCAACTCGTTCGACTTCCAGGGCCGGCAGCTTTCCTGCGAACATCTGACCCGGCGGGTCACGCGGTACGAACATGACGGCACGGCCACGGTGCTCGCGGACTCCTATCAGGGCAAGCGCCTGAACTCGCCGAACGACGTCGCCGCGCATCCCGACGGCAGCTACTGGTTCACCGACCCGCCCTATGGCGGCCAGCTCTATGAAGGCGAGCCCGACGTGGCGGGCGGCCCGAGCAATGCAGGCGGCAAGCTCAATCCGCGGATCGGACAGCCGGCCGGCTTCGTGCCGGGCAAGCGCGAGCTGCCGACCAACTGCTATCGCATCGATCCAAGTGGCCGCATCGACCTCGTCGTCACCGAGGACCAGGTGCCCGATCCCAACGGCCTGTGCTTCTCACCGGACTACAAGAAGCTCTACGTCGCCTCGACCGGCAAGGGACCGGGTGACACCGGGCCCGGCGGCAAGGGCGAGATCTTCGTGTTCGACGTCGGCGCCGACAACAAGCTCTCCAATGGAAAGAAGTTCAGCGACTGCGTGATCGACGGGGTGAAGTGCGGGCCCGACGGCCTGCGCTGCGACGTCAACGGCAATGTCTGGTCCTCCAGCAACGCCGGGCGCGCCGTCGGCTATAGCGGTGTGACGGTGTGGTCGCCGGCGGGCAAGCTGCTCGGCCGCATCCGCCTGCCGGAAGTGTGCGGCAATGTCTGCTTCGGCGGCCCCAAGCGCAACCGCCTGTTCATGGCCGCGAGCCAGTCGCTCTACGCCGTGTACACGGCGACGCAAGGCGCCGGCCCAGGCTGACGCGGGACGAGCAGGATCACGACACGGCGCCGGCGTGCCCCGCCGGCGCCGAATGATGCTGTATTGCTCGTTTGAAGCGACCCAGCATTATCCCCATTCGTGAAGATGCATCTCATGCGGCTTTACGCCCAGCAGATCGATGGTCTCGGAGCCGACCTGCAACAGCGTTCCGCCATGATGGTCAGATGATTTCGTGACGTGAACGTCGTTCGAAAATTGCAGTTTGTCCTGTTTGGGATCGAAGTCGGTGATGACCGCGGTGTTGTGCTTACCTGCGAGAACACCAAGGTCGAATTCGAATGTGTCGGCACCGGCACCTCCGGTCATGGTCATGCGGCCGCCCGCGGCGACCAGCGTGTCATCCAGATCTCCGCCGGTCAGGGTATCCCTGCCGGGAGATCCGACCACAAGCTGCGCCATGCCTGCTGCAGCCTCTTCTCCGGTCGGGTCTACGCCGCCCAGCGTACCGCTGTGCCGCTCGGTGGCGACGAAGGCATCGCTCTGCATCGCAGTGGTATCGGTGTCGCGCAGAATGAGGTCCGACAGCGTTGTGTTCTTTATCTCATTCAGGGTCTGCTTATCGAAGCCCTGGTTCTCGAAGTAGTAGCGATCGCCGTCGCGCAAAGCGGTGAACTGGTCGGCGATGATTATGCCGAAGGTGGGCCCGATGACGGCTCCCGGCGCATGATCCTCAGCCAATCCACCGGCCCACAAATCGACGGCATCGATCGAACCATAGGCTTTCTCGAACGCTGCTGCCGTCGCCGGATCAGAGCTGAGCTGATCGAAGCTGGTGTAAGGCGCAAGCCCCAGCGCCTCCCGGGTTTGGTTCAGTGTACCCAGCCCAAGATCATGGCCGCGTTGGATATTGATCGCTGCCAGATCCATGCCGTCCGGAGGATCGAACAGGAGGTTTCGCAAGCCATCGACAATGTGAGCGTCCAGCGGGTTGGCCAGGTCCCCCGCCAGATGCCGCAACAGGCCATCCGCACCAGTCGCCTTGAAAGTCGCCGTGTCTTCGAAGAACGATTGCGCCAGCGTCTGCTCCGACGTAAAGGCACCCAGATTGCTGGTCGCACTGATCTCGTCGGAGACGATGGAGTGACCGAAGCGAAAGGCCGCACCGGCAAACTCTTCGGTGATCCGCGCGTCCGCCGTGCGGTCATAGCCTTGGTACGGCTTGATGGCGTCCTCGCCCAACAGATGCGGCAGGAACTCGTTGTAGGTGATGTTGACCATCTCGGCCGTGGTGATGGTCTTGGCCGTCTCGTATAGCTTGTCGCCGCTCCAGTTCGGATGGTCCTCGTGCAGTCGATCGACCTGGTAATTGTGCTCGCGCACAAACAAGACTTGCAAGGCGGTCAGGTCGGGATTCTCCTGCGCCCGTACGTCACCGGCCGCAAAGACGTTGCCGTGCTCGGTCTCGACGATCGGGAGATTGTCTCCCGCCGACACCTTCATATGGCCGTCGGCCGTTCGCAGGCTCGCTGCGGTGGCCGCGTCGGAACCATAGATCTGCGATCCGTCCAGCCAACCCGTCACCGTATTGATCGCGGCTGCCGGATGCCCGGTCACCCCCGTCGCAGGATCGATCGCCACCCGCGTCAACGGGATCATGCTGCCGGGCGGCAGAAACTCATCATCAGCGGGGACCTTGATCGAGATATCATCCGTGCCTGTGCCCTCCTTCTGCAGATCCAGATCGTGATCGATGAACTGGCCCCACGCATACATCATGCCTGACAGCGCGACGCCGGCGTCATCCACCAGATGCGGGCCTTCCTCGCCAATATCCGTCTGCGCCACGACAATGTTGCTGATCTCGCGCGGATTCGGACCTGGCGTCATTTCATTGACCCCATCGACGAAATTTGCCGGCCCCAGCCGAGCAAAGTCGGTGTCGGCCTGGTTCAAGGTGGGATCCGCACGATTGTTGTTGGAGCCGTCGATGCTGCGGAATCTGAGCGCCATGGTTTACCCTCCCCGTAGAGTGTTCGCCCCAGCGCCTGCTCCATTGGCGGCTTGCGGCATGACGCTTTTGTGATTCTTTATGACGCTCGCATGATCGTTGAGTGACGACATTCGATATACGACAGAATTGCACCTCTAGCGGCGAAGCGGCAATCTTGGCCTGAATGATCGTGYCGAACAGGCGATGTTGCGCACATCAGCGCAGCACTATCCAAGGAACAAGCCATGCGCGTTGTGATCTGCGGCGGCGGCGTGATCGGGGCCTGCACCGCTTATTTTCTGCGTCGCCGCGGCACCGAGGTCATCGTGGTCGAACGGACCGAGGTCGCGGCCGCCGCCTCCGGCAAGGCCGGCGGCTTTCTGGCGCGTGACTGGTGCACCGGCTCGCCGCTCGACGCACTCGCGCGGCGGAGTTTTGCGCTTCATGCGCAGCTGGCGCAGGAGATCGCGGGCGATTGGGGCTATCGCCCGATGACCGCGTATAGCGGCTTTGTTGCGTCCGGCGGCGATCCGCGCCGGAATGCACCATCCGCGCTCGGCTGGCTCGCCAACGGCGTCGTCATCGCGCAGCGCATCGGTACGACTGAGACGACTGCGATCGTTCATCCCCGCAAATTTACCTCGGCCGTGATGAACGCGGCAGTCGCGCAAGGCGCCGAGCTTCGCCTCGGCCGCATCACGGGCATCGTGCGCGATGCGAATGGCACGACCGCGAAGGGTGTCGAGGTCGAAGGCGGCCTCGTTGAGGCGGACGCTGTCGTGATCGCGATGGGACCATGGTCGCTGCTCGCCGCGCAATGGATGCGCCTGCCCGCTGTCTATGGCCAGCGCAGCCCGAGCATCGTGTACGACATCGGCCCCAACGTGCCGGCCGATGCGTTGTTCCTTGAGTATGACGAGGACGGCAGCGCCGTGTCGATCGRAGTGTTTCCGCGCGCCGACGGCAGCACGCATATCACCGCACTCTCGGACATCGCGCCGCTGCCGCTCGATCCGGCAGCCGTGACGCCGGACGTCGATGCGATCGCGCGCCTGCAAATCATGTGCGAACGGCTGTCGCCACTGTTTCGTCCAGAAAAGATCAGCGCGCAGCAGGCCTGCTTCCGACCGGTGACTGAGGACGGCCTGCCGCTGATCGGCAAGGTGCCGCAGAGCGAAGGCCTCTATGTTGCGACCGGGCACAATGTCTGGGGCATCCTCAATGCGCCCGCCACCGGCGAAGCGCTGGCGCAGCTGATCGCCAAGGATGTGACGCGTGTAGACTTGTCGCCATTCGATCCGGCCCGATTGAGGCCGCTCGATCCATCACTGCTGCAAGCGCGCTGAACCGGCATCGCTGCTCGTCTTGTAGACCGGATGGAGCCAGGCTACCGCCCACTCCAAGGCTTCGACGCTCACGCATGCCCGCCGACAGAATCTGCATGCCTGCGCGCGTCAGGAGTGTCTCGCACCTATCCTGCCCGCAATTTGCGCAGCGCTAGACTTTAGTCCCCTTCTCACAATCCTGAACGCGGTTTCACTTGCCGAGACCTCCCTCGCCGTTATAGTTGCGACATAATGGCTCACAAGAGGCCTGTTCAAAGGGAGAGAACAACATGAAAAAACGACTCTCTGTTGCATTGCGAATGGCGCTCGGTGCGGCCGCAACAGGCGCGATGATGGCAGCGTCAGGCGCGGCACTTGCAGCCGATCCCCTCAAAATCGGCGTGATCGCGGAAGCGCAGGCGATCGCAGGCGCCTCCATTCCGCAGGCGGCGCAGCTTGCCGCCGACGAGATCAACGCCAATGGCGGCGTCGACGGCCGCAAGATCGAGATCATCTCTTACGACAATCACTCCTCGTCGGCGGATTCAGTGCGTGCGTTCCAGCGCGCGGTGAACGAGGACAAGGTCAACGTGGTCATCGCCAGCTATATCAGCGAGGTCGTGCTGGCGCTGGAGCCCTGGGCCTCCCGGCTGAAGACGCCGTTCGTCACGCCGGGTGCCGCCTCCAACGAGATCAGCAAGAGCGTCCACGCCGATTACGAGAAGAACAAATACACCTTCCACGGCTATCTGACTTCAGCGGCGTTGGCACTCTCGGTCTGCGACGGCGCCAAGGACCTCCTCGTCGACAGGATGCACATGAAGACCGCGGTCATCATGAGCGAGGACGCCGCCTGGACCAAGCCGCTCGACATCGGCTACGAGGAGTGCCTGCCCAAGATCGGGCTGAAGGTGCTCGACCACATCCGCTTCTCGCCCGATACGACCGACTTCACGCCGATCTTCAACAAGATCGAGGGCTCCAAGCCCGATGTGATCATCACCGGCATCTCCCATGTGGGCGTGCAGCCTACGGTGCAGTGGAAGAACCAGCAGGTGCCGATCCCGATGTTCGGCATCTCCTCGCAGGCAACCAACGAGACCTTCGGCAAGGACACCAACCAGGCGGCCGAAGGCGTGCTCTATCAGGGCGTCTCCGGGCCCGGCGTCGCGGTGACGCCRAAATCGGTGCCGTTCGCGGAGAACTTCAAGAAGAAGTTCGGCAATTATCCCTCCTATGCCGGCTACACCGCCTATGATGAGGTCTACTACGTCGCCGACGCGGTGAAGCGCGCCGGTTCGACCGACGCCGACAAGCTCGTCGCCGCGCTCGAGAAGACCGATTGGGAAGGCACGATCGGCCGTGTCCAGTTCTACGGCAAGGACGATCCGTTCACCCACTCGATCAAATATGGCAAGGGCCTGATCACCGGGCTGATGCTGCAATGGCAGGACGGCAAGCAGAGCGCGGTCTGGCCCAAGGACGTCGCCAAGGTCGACGTCAAGTTCCCGAGCTTCATCAAGCTCAGCAACTAGCAGGACATGCTCGCGGGACCACCTCCCGGGAGCTTCCACATGCGGCTCTCCGCAGCACCTTTCCTCAAAGCGGCAGCTCGGCTGCCACCCGGCCAATCATAGATGCGAGCTTTCCAGATATTGATCGATGGCTTTGCCATCAGCGCTCTCTACGCTCTTGGTGCCACCGGCTTCACCCTGATCTTCGGCGTCTCCGGCGTGCTCAACCTCTCCCACGGTGCCATCATGGTGGCCGCAGCGGTGGCRGCCTGGGCCGCTGCCAGCATCCTCAACGTCGGCACCTATGCCGGTGCGCTGATCGGGGTCGCCGTCGCCCTCCTCACCGCCTTCGCGACCTATTTCGCCGTGGTGAAGCCCATTCAGGACTCCCGGCGCATCCCCAATGAGGAGAAGGAGATCTTCGTCCTCACCGGAACGCTGCTCTGGGGCATCATGATCCAGGAGCTGATCGCCTATTTCTTCACCAACAACGCCAAGACCGTGCTGCCGATCGTCGAGGGCGTGGTCGAGATCCTCGGCGTCCGCACGCCGAAGAACGAGATCTTCACCGCCATCGTGTGCTGCTTCGTCATCGCGCTGCTGTGGCTGCTCGTGAACCGCACCCGCACCGGCAAGGCGGTGCTGGCGGCGTCGATGAACCCGCGCGGCGTCACCCTACTCGGGCTCGAGCTCACCAACATCTACGTCGTGGTCTGGGCGATCTACGGCATCCTCGCCGGCATCGCCGGCGTGCTGCTCGGCATGTTCTTAGGGGTCAGCTCCTACAGCGTCGGACCGCTGACGGCGAGTGCGTTCTCGATCGTGGTGCTCGGCGGTCTCGGCAGCGTCTCCGGCTCGCTGATCGCGGCCTTCGTGGTCGGCTATCTCGAGACGCTGACGGCCTACCTGGTCTCGCCGGCCTACCGCACCATTCCGGCGCTGCTGCTGCTCGTGTTCGTGATGTATATCCGGCCCCAGGGCCTTCTGGGGAGGCGCTGAGATGTCCACCTTCTTCACCTCCCGCCTGTTCTTCATCTCGGTCGCGCTCGTCATCATCGCGGCAACGCTGCCGCTCTACGTCTCCGGCTACGTGCTGGGCCTGCTCACCGTCGCGTTCTATTTCGGCGTGTTCGCGATGGCCTGGGACCTGCTGTTCGGCTTCGCGGGCGAGGTCAATTTCGGGCCCACTTTCCTGATCGGCGTCGGCGCCTACACCGCCGGCATTCTCAACGCCCAGTACGGCTGGTCTGTCTATCTCTGCATCGTGCTGGGGGCGCTGGCCTCCGTCATCGCGGGCCTCGTGCTGGCGCTGCCGGCTTTGCGCGTGCGCGGGCCGTATTTCGGCCTCACCACGCTGGTCGCGGTGTTGATGTTGCAGAACTTCATCGTGGTGTTCGCCGATCTCACCGGCGGCGAGATCGGCCTGACCATCCCCGACGTCATCACCATCAACGCCGGCGCCAATTACTGGATCGCGCTCGGCTTCATGACGATCTCGGCGGCGATCCTCTACGGCCTGTCGCAATCGCCGATTGGCCTCGTGCTCCAGGCCAGCGGCCAGGATCCGGTGCAGGCCGGCGCGCTCGGCTTCAACATCGTCAAGCACAAGCTTGCCGCCTTCATCGTCAGCGCGTTCTTCTCTGGTTTATCCGGAGCGCTGCTGGTGTTCTATTTCGGCACCGCCTCGGTCGGCACCGTCGTCGACGTCGCGGTCGGTGTGAACGTGATCGTCTCGGCCGTGCTCGGCGGCCGGCGCACCGTGCTTGGCGCGGCACTCGGCGCGATCTTCCTGATCGTCGCCGGCGAATTCCTAAGGCCGACCGGCGAGCTCGCGACCTTCATCGTCTCGGCGGTCGCGCTGCTCGTCGTGCTGTTCTTCCCCGGCGGCTTCCTCGGAGCGGCCCTCTCGCGTGAGGCGCGCTCGTGATGGATATGATCGCAAACCGGCCCGTGCTCGACGTCCGCGGCCTGACAAAACGCTTTGGCGGATTGACGGCGGTGAAGAACCTCGGCTTCGAGGTGAACGCCGGCGAGATCTTCGGCCTGATCGGGCCGAACGGCTCCGGCAAGTCGACCGCGATGAAGAGCGTGATGGGCATCGAACGCCCGACATCGGGCGAAGTCATCTTCGAGGGCGAGAACGTCGCCGGCCTGCCCGCGCACAAGATCGCGCGCAAAGGCTTTGGCATGGTGTTCCAGCACTCGCGGCCGCTGAACCGGCAGACGGTGCTGGAGAACATCATGGTCGCGCTGCTGCCGGACAGCCTGTTCATGCTGTTCCCGGACAAGGCGCTGGTCGAGCGCGCCAAATGGATCGCCGACCGCGTTGGGTTGGGCAGCGTGATGAACCGCCGCCCGCCGACGCTGCCTTTCGCCGATTTGCGTCGGCTGGAGCTTGCGAAAGCGATCGCGCGTGACCCAAAGGTCGTGCTGGTGGACGAGCCCTTTGCCGGGCTGACGCGCGCGGAGGTCGACGTCTTCTCCGACCTGATCCGCAGCTTTCGCGACGAGGGCCGCGCCGTGATGCTGGTCGACCACAACGTCAAGAGCGTCGCCGCGCTGGTCGACCGCGTGCTCGCGATGTATCTCGGCGAGGAGATCGTCACGGGCAAGGCCGACGACGTCATGAAGAACGAGACGGTGCGCCGGGTCTATCTCGGCGGCGCCATCGAGACCCATGCGCGGCCCGAGACCAGCTTCAAGGACAAGGTGCCGCTGCTCCAGGTCGAGAATGTCAGCGTGTTCTACGGCAAGGCGCAGGCGCTGGAGAACGTCTCGATCCACGTCCACGAGGGCGAGTTCGTCTCCGTCGTCGGCCTCAACGGCGCAGGCAAGACTACGCTGTTCAACACCATCTCCGGTTTCCTGCCCTACAGCGGCGAGATCGTGCGCGGCGGCGACAGACTGCGCGGCACGAGCCCGGCGAAGATCGCGCGCAGCGGCCTCGTGCAATGCCCGGAATCGCGCGAGCTGTTCGGCGAGATGAGCGTGCGCGAAAACCTCGATCTCGGCGGCCAGCATCTCTCCGACGACAAGCGCGCCGCGCAGCTCGCCTGGCTGTTCGAGCTGTTCCCGATCCTGAAGGAGCGCCAGGGCCAGATGGCACAAACRCTCTCCGGCGGCGAGCAGCAGATGCTCGCGATCGGCCGCGCGTTGATGATGCAGCCGCAGATCCTGATCCTGGACGAGCCGACGCTGGGCCTCGCTCCCGTCATCCTCGAGCAATTGTCCAAGGCGCTGACGAAGYTGCGGCAGACCACCGCGATCACGGTGCTGCTCGGCGAGCAGAACGTCACCTTCGCGCTGCCGCATGCCGACCGCGTCTATGTGCTGGAGCACGCCCGCATCGTCTGGGAGGGCGATCCCGGCCGCTTCGCGAGCGAAGCCGGCGCCGATTTTCTTTAAGTCCGTCAACATCAATAAAAACATAGAAAGGGAAACGACCATGCGACCTTCAATCGTCGGCAGCAGCCTCCTCACCTCCGCACTGGCGCTGTGCCTTGCCGCACCCGCCTATGCGCAGTCGAACGATCCGATCAAGATCGGCGTCATCGCCGAAGTGCAGTCGATCGCGGGCGCTGCGACCCCGGGCGGCGCGCAGATCGCTGCCGACGAGATCAACGCCAAGGGCGGCATTCTCGGCCGCAAGGTCGAGATCGTCACCTATGACAACAAGAGCTCGTCGGCCGACTCGGTGCGCGCCTTCCAGCGCGCGGTGAGCGAGGACAAGGTCTCCGCCGTGATCGCGAGCTATATCTCCGAAGTCGTTCTCGCGCTCGAGCCCTGGGCGGCGCGACTGAAGATGCCGCTGATCACACCCGGCGCCGCCTCTAACGAGATCACCAAGGCGATCCACAACGACTACGAGAAGAACAAGTACACCTTCCACGGCTATCTGACTTCGGCCGCGCAAGCCCAGCTCGTCTGCGACGCCGCCAAGGATCTTCTGGTCGACAAGCTCAAGTTCAAGACGGTTGCGATCATGAGCGAGGACGCGGCCTGGACCAAGCCGCTCGACGTCGGCTACGAGGCCTGCCTGCCCAAGGCGGGCCTGAAGGTCGTCGAGCACGTGCGTTTCTCGCCCGATACCACCGACTTCACGCCAATCTTCAACAACATCGAGGGCAAGAAGCCTGACGTGATCGTCACCGGCATCTCGCATGTCGGCGTGCAGCCGACGGTGCAGTGGAAGAACCAGCAGGTGCCGATCCCGATGTTCGGCATCAGCGCGCAGGCGCTGAGCCCGACCTTCTGGAAGGACACCAATGGCGCGGCCGACGGCGTGCCGTCGCTCGCGGTGGCGACGCCCGATGTCGCCGTGACCGCCAAGACGAAGCCGTTCGCGGCCGCCTTCAAGGCCAAGTTCGGCACGCCGCCGGCCTATACCGGCTACACCGCCTATGACGAGGTCTACTTCATCACCGAAGCTATCAAGCGCGCGGGCTCGACCGATCCCGACAAGATGGTCGCTGAACTGGAGAAGACCGACTACGAGGGCACGATCGGCCGCATCCAGTTCTACGGCAAGGACGACGAGTTCACCCACGGCATCAAGTCCGGTCCCACGACCGTGTCCGGTCTCGTCTTCCAGTGGCAGGACGGCAAGCAGGTCGTGGTCTGGCCCGAGAAGATCGCGGAAGGCAAGCTGAAGTTTCCGGCCTTCGTGAAGCTGTCGCAGTAACCGGCTCGTCCCGGCATCAGGCCCACCGCTTATTCGCGAGCGGTGGGCTTTTCTTTGTCCTTCAAGAATCTTTGTCCTTCAGGAAGCATGCTGCGCCGCGGCCGGCCCGTAGCGACCTTGGGTCGCGTTGACGTTTTGCCGCAACCTCCGCCATCTACCCCGCCGGTGATGAAGCGGAGCATCTCAGATGGACGCAGGCATCTCTCCCGGACAATCCCCGGCACCTCAAGATTTCGCCCAGATATTCAGGCTGATCGGTGGGTACCGCATTTCGCAGGCCCTGCGCGTTGCCGTCGAGCTTGGCATTCCGGATCACCTGGCGGCAGGCCCGCGCCATTGCGACGATCTGGCGACAACGACCGGAAGCCATGCTCCGACCCTTTACCGGCTGCTTCGCTTCCTGGCCGGTGCCGGCCTGCTCGACGAGACGTCTCCGAAGCAGTTTGCCCYGACATCGCTTGGGTCTACCCTCCGCGCCGATATCCCGGCTTCGATCTGTCCGGTGGTGCGGCTATGGCTCAGCGAGTCGCACTGGCAATCCTGGAGCCATCTTCTGCACTCCGTACAGACCGGCCAGCATGCCTTCGATCACGCACACGGGACGGGGGTCTTCGACTATTTGCGCGAGGACGCCGAGCTCTCCGCGATTTTCAACGCGACGATGACAACCAGCTCCGCCCGGTTGGCCACCGCGCTTCTCAAGCACTACGATTTTCACGGGATCGGCCGCATCGTCGACATAGGCGGCGGACATGGCTTCACGCTCACAACGATTCTGGCCAACCACCCGACCATGCAAGGCGTGCTGTTCGACCTTCCCGATGTCGTAGCCGGTGCTTCTCTGGAGGCGATTGGAGGCAGGAACCGATGTGAGATCATCGGCGGGAGCTTCTTCGAAACCATTCCGGCAGACGCAGACGCCTACATCCTGAAGCAGATCATCCATGATTGGGATGACGAACAATCGCTGGCAATCCTGCGAAATGTTCGCACGGCAATGCCAGGACATGCTCGGGTTCTGCTGATCGAACGACGGATCGAGCCAGATCATCGCGACGCCATGCGCGTGCTCCATATCGACATGGAGATGCTGGTCAATGTCTCCGGCATGGAGCGCACCGACGCCGAATATCGATCCCTGCTGGAGCAGGCCGGATTCCGATTGGCGAGGGTGGTGCCGTTGCTCGACGGCGCAGGCTTTGCGGTATTCGAGGCAATGCGCTCCGACACCAACTGAGGTCGGGCAGATCGCTCGATGCAGTTCGTCTTCGCAGTTGCGTTCTGCGCCATGACCCGCCTATCGACCTTTCGCCATGTTGACTTTCCATCGTCCCGCTCCCCATAATTCGTAAAAAAATAACAAGACCAATCAACAGACGGGTTTTGAGGGAGGATAGGATGCCGACTTCACGCAGGCAGTTGCTGAAGAGCTCGGCGGCTGCCGCCGCCGCACTCAGCCTCGATTGGACCCGGGCCCAGGCGCAAGCCGAGAATTTGCGCATCGGCCTGATCTACGACCTCACCGGCCCGTTCGCAGCGGGCGGCTCGGTCGCCTCGTCAATCGGCGCGCAGATCGCGATCGATCTCGTCAACGAAAAAGGCGGTGTCGGCGGCAAGACCAAGATTGCTCCGGTCGCCGCGGATTCCCAGAGCAAACCCGACGTTGCGATCAACGAGGCCGAACGCCTGATCAGTCAGGAGAAGATCGACATCATCAACGGCGTCTATGCGAGCTCGCATGCGGTGCCGCTCGCGGCCAAGGTCGAGCAGCAGAAGAAGATCCTCTGGATCACGACCGCGGTCTCGACCGCCGTGTTCAAGGACAAGAATCTGCAATACGTGTTTCGCGCGCAGATCCATTCCGACCAGTATGGCCAGGCCTTCGCGAGCTTCCTCGCCGAGCATGCGCAAGGCAAGCTCGGTATGGATCCGAAGGACGTCAAGGTCGCGCTGATCCACGAGGACGGCCCGTATGGCGTCGGCGTCGCGGCGGCCGACGAGGCCTACGCCAAGCAGGCCGGCATCCAGGTGGTGCTGCGCGAGGGCTACTCCGCCTCGGCGCCCGACCTTTCGGTGCTCGTTACGAAAATCAAGCGCGCCAAGGCCGACGTGATCTCGCATGCCGGTTACAACCCCGACATCACCCTGTTCCTGCGCCAGGCGCGCGAGAGCGGATTGCGCTTCAAGATGCTGTTCGGCGCCGGCGCCGGCTACAGCCAGCTCGACAAGCTGCGCGCCACCTTCGGCGCCGACATCGACAATTTCTGCAACATCGATCCGGTACCGGCGCAATTGCTCGATCCCGCAAAGCTCGCGCCGGGCATCGGCGATCTGACCAACGCCATGGTCACGCGCTACAAGGCCAAGACCGGTGCAACCGAAGTGCCGCCGCATTGCTCGATGGGCTTCAACCAGACCTGGGTGCTGCTCAACAACGTGCTGCCGGTCGCCAAGGAGAAATACGGCAGCTTCGATCCCGAGGCCATCCGCAAGGCCGCGCTCGACGTCGACATTCCCGCCGGCGGCACCATCCAGGGCTACGGCGTCAAATTCTTCCCGCCGGGCACGCCGCTGTCCGGCCAGAACGAACGCTCGACGCCGGTCGTGATGCAGAACGCCGGCGAGCGCATCTCGGTTGTGTGGCCGACCAACATCCGCACGCAGGACCCGGTGTTTCCGCTGCCGAAGGGTTCGACCTACGGGGCGTGAGGTGATGCGGACGGTCTCTTCCCCTCTCCCCTTGTGGGAGAGGGTGGCTCGCCGCGTAGCGGCGAGGCGGGTGAGGGGTTATCTCCGCAAGCAAATCTCTTACGTTCGAACTCGCGGAGAGAGACCCCTCATCCGGCGCTCCGCGCCACCTCTCCCACAAGGGGAGAAGGGATGGCAGCGTGCCTGCGGTCTCTTCAGCGGCCCTACAACACCACCCGCCGTCCCTCCTCCGCGGCCCAGTAGCCCGCGTAGTTCACCTTGATCGTCTCATACGCCAGCGCCAGGTCCGACAGCGGCTGCCTACCGCTCGCGGCGCATTCCATGAAATCCTGGATCTCCTGGAGATAGCCGCGTGTCCACTCCTCCTCCAGGCAGACATATTGCCAGCCGGTTTTGCGGTCGACCTTCTCGGTGATGTAGACGCTTGCGAGCTTCTCCTCGCTGGTCTGGTAGCTCATCAGATGCGTGTTCGGGGTGATGTTGGCGAACAGCGAACCGCCGGAGGTGTAGGTTTCGATCAGATTGCGCACGCCGCCCATGATCATGTCGCCGGAAAACACGGTCGCCTTGGTGCCGTCGGAGAAGGTCGCCGTCAGCGTGCCCCAATCTTCGACATCGACCGGATTGGCCTTGATGTAAGTGCGCTCCTCGGGCTTCAGGACGGCCGTGACGTTGCCGACGTCGCCGGTGACGCTGGCGACGCGGATGGTTTCGCCGCGCGCCCTGGCCTCCACCTGCTTGAGATAAAGCACAGCCGAGAGCGGATGGCAGCCCATGCGGATCAGCGAACCGCCGCCGGTCATCGCCCATTGCGCGGCATGCGCGGCGTGCGAGCCGGAATGACTCTCCTCGCCCTTCATGAACAGGATCTTGTCCTTGGTCGCCCTGATGATCTCGGCGGTCTTGGTCACCGCCGGTGCGTAGATCCAGTCCTCGGCATACATGAAGAGTTTTCCGGTGCGCTCGATTGCGGCGCGGGTCGCGTCCATCTCCTCCAGCACCCGCTCATACATCAGCGCCTTCGGTACATGCTTGCCGATCGGCTGTGCGTCGCCTGCACGGCCGAAATAGCCGGCGAACGGCTTCTCGCAGATCACGTGCTTGCCGGCCTGCATGCTGGCGACGATCATGTCGGCATGGAGATTGGGCGGGGTGCAGATGTCGATGACATCGAGCTCGCGGTCCGCGATCAGTTCGGCGAAGCTGCGATAGACCCGCAGAATCCCGTGGCGGCCGGCGAATTCGACGACATGATCGCCGCGCGCCGCCACCGCCGCGACCTCGACATCCACACCGTAGACGCGGCGGAACGCATACATATGCAGCTCCGACACGAAGCCGCAGCCGACAAGTCCCACCCGAATCCTGGCCATAGCACCCCCCATCCCCTTGCGTTGGGCGGCACTATAGCGCGACGGCCAGCCTATTCCACCGAGACCCGCACCACGCCGGCGCTCATCATGCCCAGCGCTTTGGCCGCCGGCACCGAGAGATCGACGATCCGGCCGCGGATAAACGGGCCGCGATCATTGACGCGGCACTGAATCGACCGGCCACCGTAGGACACCGTCAGCACGCTGCCGAACGCGCGCGTGCGGTGAGCGCAGGTCAGTTCGCCCCCCTTACCGGCTTTTCCGTAACCGTAGTATGAGGCAAGCCCGCTTTCGGCTTGCGCGACAGAAAATGCAGAAAGCGAAAAAGTGGCCAGACTGAAGAAAAGGGTCGTCTGCGTTCGCACGGCACCGCTCCCGGTTGCCCTGCCCGGCGCTGCAAACGTCGATTTGTTCCGGTAAGTTCCAGGAACACTGCCGGGCGCGCCCGGCAGTGCCATCACACATTGTTACTGTTTATGGAACACCAGCGTGCGGACCTCGATGCTTTCGCGCGGCGCCGCATCGGCCGGCGTGGTCGGATCGACGAAGGCCGTATGCGGCCCGAACCGGGTCCGGCCGTCGGTTGCGGAATCATAGCACTTGAGCAGCAGCGCCTCGTCCGGCGTCATCTCGGGAAAATAGAACCAGCGGTGGTTCGGATTGTATTTCACCGAATAGGTCTCGCCGCGGCGATTGGGATAGATCAGATCGGAGGCGACGAGATCGTCGGGCGCGACGGTCGTGCCGTCTGCCATCGCCAGCGGTGAATCGCGCAAGGGTCCGCGGATCGGCCGCCACAGGTTGATCACCTGCACACGGCCTTTCAACAGCGCGTCGGCTTCGTCGGGCAGATGCTCGCGCACGCGGTTGGCGCCGGAGACGGCGGTCTGGTCGACATGGACGCGCGTCGCAGGCTGGCGCGGGCCACCGTCGCGAATATCCGCCGCCCCCTCGACACGCCTGCGCACGGTATGATCGAAGATGACGACCCGGTCGGCCTTCAGCGTCGCGCGCAGGAACGCCTCGACGGCGGGGTAGTAGACCGCCCGGATTTCCTCGTCGTTGTAAAAATCCTTCACCTGCGTCGGGTGACGCACCAGCGCAAAGCCCTCGCGATCGAGCGAGAAATTGTCCGCGATCAGGCGCGCATCGAAGATCGGGACCTGATGCGGCTCCGGCAACGACGTGCTCTTGGGCTCGCCCGGCGGCGGATCGAACGCATACGTGCGCGGCTTGCCCGAAACCGGCGCGAGGTAGTTGAGTTCGGCAGTGACGAAGGGAAGCGATTCGATTTTTGTTTCTTGCAGGCCCATGGCCGGTCTCCCGATGTGGTCGTCTGTCTGATTTTTGACGGCGTGCGGCGTGCCGCAAGGGAGGCGGTGTAAATAGCAATGGGGGTGTTGTCGGCGGTGAGGAACGCGGAAGGAATGTTTCGAGGAAGGCGATTGCGCTGGAAACGTCCTCCTTTTCTCACGATCCCTTGAAGCGCCCGTGAGAGCGTTCTTCCTTCTCCCCTTGTGGGAGAAGGTGGCGCGAAGCGCCGGATGAGGGGTATCTATCCGCGAGCTCCATCGCGAGAGGTGAGTACGCGGAGAGAGACCCCTTGTAAGTCGAAGCGCCGCAGGTCTGCTATTGTAGACGTTGCGGTGACGGACGGGAGCCCGCAAACCCCCAGGTCGTTGCAGGCCGTGGGTGAGAGAGGTGCCCCGTCCGTTAGTCCATTGAAC